>PKCL01000306.1 GCA_002862165.1 Planctomycetaceae bacterium | reverse complement strand
ATTGAAAGGAATGATCTGATGGCATTTCGATTTGATAAATTTACAATCAAGGCTCAGGAATCGGTTCAGCGTGCAGTGGATCTTGCTGCAGATCGGGGCAACCCCCAGACAACACCAGTACATCTCTTGTCTGCACTTGTTGCCGAGCAGGAAGGCATTGTGCGTCCGTTGCTGGAAAAAATTGGTGTTGAGCGTGGACATCTCGAGCGAATTATTGAAGCAGAACTGTCGCATCTTCCAAAGGTTGCTGGTGGAGCACAGCCGCAGCCTGATCAAGAACTCATGAAGGTGTTTGAAATCGCAACGTCTGAGTCGGGAACGATGAAAGATGATTTTGTATCAACGGATCATCTGCTCATTGCGCTCTCTAAAGCACCATCGAAGGCGCAAAACGTTCTGAAACTTTCAGCCGTCACTGAAAAAGAGATTCTAGCAGGATTGCAGGCGGTCCGCGGCAGTTCGCGTGTCACTGATCAGAGTCCAGAAGAAAAGTTTCAGGCACTTGATAAGTATGGCATCGATCTCGTACAGCGGGCGAGTCAGGGTAAGTTGGATCCAGTGATCGGTCGAGACTCAGAGATTCGTCGTGTCATTCAGGTATTATCACGTCGAACAAAAAACAACCCAGTTCTCATCGGTGAGCCTGGCGTTGGAAAGACAGCTATTGCGGAGGGGCTTGCCCTGCGTATTGTGCAGTCTGATGTGCCAGAGACATTACGGAATCGTCGGGTCATTGCGCTTGACCTTGGATCGCTTATTGCAGGGACAAAATACCGTGGTGAGTTCGAAGATCGGCTTAAAGCAATTCTGCGTGAAGTTGAATCAGCTGCCGGCAGCGTGATTTTGTTTATCGATGAACTGCATACGGTAATTGGTGCGGGTGCTGCAGAGGGTGGCTCTGACGCGGCAAATCTTCTGAAGCCAGCTCTTGCGCGTGGTGAATTGCGATGCATTGGCGCAACAACTCTCGACGAATTCCGCAAGCATATTGAAAAGGATGCAGCGCTTGAGCGTCGCTTCCAGCCAGTGTTCGTTGGGGAGCCGTCGGTTGAGGATACGATTGCAATACTTCGAGGCCTGAAGCCTCGGTATGAGGCGCATCATAAGGGCGTCAAGATCAATGATTCGGCACTCGTTGCGGCTGCTGAGTTGTCTTATCGTTACATTGCAGATCGCTTTTTGCCAGATAAGGCAATTGACCTTATGGATGAGGCGACAAGTCGTATTGCGATGGAATTACAGAGCGTTCCGAGTGAAATAGATGAGGTGCAAAGACGCCTAGTACAGCTGGAACTCGCCGGTCGACAACTTGCTGAAGAGACAGAGTCGCATGCACAAGACAGGCTCATTGAGATTGAAAGTGAAGCGGCTGATCTTCGGCAGAAGCTAGCGAGTCTTCGTGAACAGTGGGAAGCAGAGAAATCCGGCGTTGGAAGTGCCCAAGAACTTCGACAAAAGTTAGATGAAGCACAACTGGCGTTCGATAAAGTTAACGTGCAGGTAAATGAGCGACAATCCCTCGGCCAGTCAGTCAGCGAGGAGATGTATCAACAGCTTTACGAACTCGATGTTGCAAAAAAACAACTCGCATCACGGCTTGAACAGGAAGAGGCAGAGAAAGATGCTGCTGAGAAAGATGCTACCGAGAAAAATGCCAGGAAGAAGACACAGCCTACGAAGCGTCTGCTCCGCCGGTCAGTCGGTCCTGAAGAAATTGCCGAGGTAGTGAGTTCATGGACCGGCATTCCAGTCACGCGGCTGGTTGAAGCTGAGAAGGCAAAACTGCTTGTTCTGGAGGAACGCCTCCATCAGCGTTTGATTGGGCAAGAGGAAGCAGTTGAGGCGGTGAGTAATGCGGTTCGGCGAAGTCGGTCGGGGTTACAGGATCCAAATCGGCCTATTGGATCTTTCATATTTCTTGGTCCCACCGGTGTCGGCAAAACAGAACTGTGCAAGGCTCTGGCGGAGGTTCTCTTCGATGATGAGAATGCAATGGTGCGGATTGACATGAGTGAATATATGGAGAAACACACCGTTGCCCGTTTGATTGGTGCGCCTCCTGGCTATGTCGGTTATGAAGAAGGTGGACGGCTGACCGAGGCGGTTCGGCGGCGTCCCTATTCAGTTGTGCTTCTTGACGAGATCGAGAAAGCACATCGTGATGTTTTTAATGTACTGCTTCAGGTACTTGATGACGGACGTTTGACGGATAGTCTTGGCCATACCGTCGACTTTACCAATACGATTGTGGTGATGACGAGTAACGTTGGGAGTCAACTTATCCAAGAGATCACCAAAGAAAAGGGCAGTGAGGAAGAAATCCGTGAAGCGGTTCAAGAGTCTCTCGCAACACGGTTCCTACCAGAATTCCTGAATCGAATTGATGAAACAATTATTTTTCATCCACTCGATCAGCGACATATTCATCGCATTGTTTCGTTGCAATTAGCACAGCTTGTCAAACAGTCGAAGAAAGCAGGGATCACACTTGAGTACGGAGATGCCGTAGTCGATGAGATTGCCCGATTGGGGTATGACCCAGCCTATGGCGCGAGACCACTCAAGCGAGTAATACAGCAGCAGCTACAAAATTCTCTGGCAAAAGAACTGCTTAGTGGTGCGTTCGTTGAGGGTGACCAGGTCACCATAGACTTTCGTCAAGATGAATTTCTTTTTACGAAGTCAAAGCACTAGGTGATGTGCTTGGTGGTGCCGTTGACGGAGTCAATACGGAGCAGGTTACGCCTTGCCGTCTTCAATGCCAAGTTGCACGATGAGGTCTTCACATCCCGGAGTCAATTTACGAAGCTTCTCTGCAATGACTTGTTTCTCACTGGTCGTTGCTTTGGTGAGTTTGCTTTGAAGTTTTGTGACTGTTTTGCGGCGATGACGTCGACGCTTAATTTCTTTCATGCGGTTGCTGATGCCACCCATTACGAATCTCTCCTTTATAGTTCTAATTTGTTTTTATACTGTAAAGTAGTAAAGTTCGGGCGTCAAAGGTAACCACTGTGGCTCGGACATGAAGCGATGTAAGATCATGTATGCATCGGCCAGAATTCCGGTCGATGTGTCACTCGGACGGGTGGCAGAGCGGTTGAATGCACCGGTCTTGAAAACCGGCAGACGTGAAAGCGTCTCGTGGGTTCAAATCCCACCCCGTCCGCTTTCTGATATGTTCAGAGTCATTCATGATCTGTTCCTACGTATGTCTTCGGCGTTCGGTTTCCACGAGCGAGTTCACCAAGTCGTCGTGCGAGAAACTCATGGGAAATTTGTATTGCTTTTTTCCGACTCCTCGTGTCGTAGTCCCAGTATTCTTGGAGTATTTGTTCGCACGCGGGGTAATGAGTTCCATCGTCGCCTATCCGCTGCCGCAAGGTAGCAAGCCGAGCCTTTAAGTCGGCAACGAGGTCAGTGTTCTCGGGGTTATCGTAGACGTTGATCGTTTCGGCCGGGTCACTGACAAGATCATAGAGTTCCCAGCCCGGTGGCGTGCGGTAGCCTCCGTCATAGTTGCAGCCATAGTAGAAGATAAGCTTGTGAGTTTTCGTTCGAATACCAACGTGAGCGGGGTTGTCGTGATGGGCCATGTGCATCCAGTACCGGTAGTAGGTTTCCTTCTTCCAGCTATCGGGTTCGCGGCCGGTTTCAAGCAGCGAGCGAAATGATCGTCCTTGAACCGTATTTGGAATGGTTGCTCCAGCGTATTCCAGAAGCGTAGGAGCGAAGTCGACGTTCTCAACAAGTGTGTCAAACCGTTGTCCAGGTTTCACCCGTTTTGGGTAACGAATCATGAGTGGCATTCGCTGAGACTGTTCATACATCCACCGCTTGTCCTGATAGTCGTGTTCCCCGAGCATGAAGCCTTGGTCTGCGGTGTACACGATGATCGTATTGTCAAGCTGCCCCAATGCATCAAGCTTCTGAAGAAGTCGGCCGATGTTGTCATCGATGCCTTTGACGCAACGCAGAAACTTTTTCAGGTACGCGTTGTAGGCGAATTTTTTATTTTCATCATCTGAATAGTTGTTTGGGTCAAAGTTGGTGGGAAATTCATCCGGATATCGTGATGGTAAGTCACTGAGGTACGAGCGGCGAGGGTTCCTGCCGCCGATAGATGTACCAATGTGTGGGACAAGTTCGTCGCGGTCGCCACGAGTAGCAAGCGATCCGAAGCGTGGGTTCATCTTCCAAAGAGAGGTAGGTGATGGAATGTCGATATCGGCAAGATATGACTCGTATCGTGGTGCATTGTCAAAGTAATCGTGTGGTGCCTTGTAGTGGTGCATAAGAAAGAATGGTTTTGATTTGTCGCGTTTGTGTTCAAGCCACTCTATCGAAAGGTCAGTGATTACATCCGTGACATGCTTGTCCTGGAAATCGATCGTATTCTTACCCCAGGGTTTTGGTCCGCGAATCCGGAATTGGGGATTGTGATATCGTCCTTGTCCTGGCAAGACGCAGTAGTAATCAAAGGCAGCCGGTTCGGCCTTGAGGTGCCACTTTCCAATCATCGCTGTTTCGTAACCAGCGTCATGCATCTGGAGCGGAAGCATTTGGCTGTCTGGTTGGATCCTGCCGCCGAGGTCAAACACACCATTCGTGTGGTTGTATTGACCCGTGATGACGCAGGCCCGTGACGGAGAGCAAATGGAATTTGTGCAGAAGGCATTTGTAAACAGTGCGCCTTCGTTTGCGATTCGGTCGAGATGTGGTGTCGGAGCAATTCCAGCCAAGCGTCCCTGATAAGCGGAGATGGCGTGTGCAGCATGATCGTCAGACATGATGTAGAGAATGTTTGGTTGATCTGCTGCGATTGCAGGTAACGCGAGGAAGAATGACGTGATGCACATGAGTCGAGAGAAATTCATAGAATGTAATGTCCTGATGTGTTGAGACATCTGTGTTGAATATGTTGTGGCGTATGTGTTTAGAGTTCGTAAAATGGTGCTTGACGTGTCATGTCAGCCTCCCAAACCTAGTACTATACCAACCAAGAAGAATTGCAGGGTGGAAGATGTCTTTGGTTGTTCTCAAAAATAGATGGATGCTGGTGGTGAGTCGATTTTTTAAAGGGTTTTGCTTGTCTGGTGTTCTGCTGGTCGTGTGTTGTGCATCCAGTGTCATTTTTCTTTCTCTTTGGGGAGAAGCTGGTGAGCCAGACTCCCGTACCGGTGGTCACCTCAATAGTCGCCCAAATATTGTTTTGATTCTCGCAGATGATCTTGGGTGGGCTGATCCTGGTTTCCATGGTGGTGATGTGCGGCTTACTCCAATGATTGATCAGCTTGCTGAAGAGGGCATGCAGTTTAATCAGTTCTGTATGACCCCAGTCTGTGCGACCTCACGAAGTGCATTGTTAACTGGACGGTATCCATACCGTCAGTGGATGGATTGGAGGAGTGAGGACTTTGGGAAGCCCGATTATCTTGCGCTCCTCAATATTCCGTTGGCGAGACTCACCGACGGAACACCAACGCGACGAATTCATGGGCTCAACCCACGTGAACGAACACTGGCTGATGCCCTCCACGAGACCGGCTATACAACTGCCATGATTGGGAAATGGCACCTCGGCGAGTGGCTACCTGAGCATCTTCCATTGGCTCGTGGGTTCGATCATCAGTACGGGCATTATGGATGGGGTATTGATTACAACTCGTATCTCATTCCGCACAATGCCCCACAACCGTTCTGTGTTTTTGATTGGCATAGGGATCAGCAGCCAGTTTTGGAAAAAGGGTATTCAACAGATCTAATCGCTGACGAGGCCATCCGGCTCATGACTATGCATGCAGAGGGAAGAGAACCGTTTTTCCATTACGTAGCGTTTAATGCGATTCATGGTCCGCTTGAGGAGATTCCACGACATCGGGACGTCTTTGATAAACGCGGTGCTGCAATTCGGTGCCTTGATGAAGCCGTTGGACGAATTGTGCACTCCATTGAGCAGTTAGGGATTGCAGAAAACACTTTGGTGATTTTTACGAATGATAACGGTGGACTCACTGAGGAAGTCAATCGGCCGTGGCGAGGCACAAAAAATACGACCTTTGAGGGTGGCATTCGTGTGCCCTGCGTATTTCGATGGCCTGGAGCCATTGCGCCGGCATCAGTTTGCAAGGAGCTGATGCATGTCACAGATCTCTTTCCAACACTTGTTTCCATCGGAAGTGGCTCAACGAATCAAGCCCTCCCGCTGGATGGTCATGATATGAGTACTGTTATTTTCAAAGGTGAGAAAAGTCCGAGGACAGAGATACTCATTGAGGCCACTGGAAGTGTTCGACTTCCTTCAATACGGAGTGGGCAGTGGAAACTCGTCGGGGAGGCACTGTTCAATCTGCAAGCTGACCCTCGTGAACAAGATGATGTATCTGAGTTACATCCTGAAATTGTGATCGAGTTGCGGAAAAGAATTCTTACGCTGTCAGCCGAGCGACCACCGTTAGGTGATCTCTCCCACGTTATGGATCCCGCCCTTCCATTTGTTTATGGGCAGCTTGAGAACGCTTCCGTTCCGGAAGAAATACGGTCTCACGTTGAGAAGGTTCGGCGTGAACAGCAGCAGGTATGGGAAGCAGGGACGTACCCGTGGCCACCGCCGCCTCAGAATGGTCAGATTACGTATGAGGGTGACGGGCGGTAGTAATGTAAACAGTATGAATCGAAAGAGCGGAGGGTGCCGTTGAAGGGGCTGTTTTCGCCACGAAACGTGTTTTCCTGCAGTTTTTGGCCGCGGCCGTTAACGTTTGATCCGGTTGCGGAGTCTACCAGCGAAGAAGAAGGTTTTGGAAGCACATGACAGACGATGACTTCGCTGGACTTTTGAGTTCTGAACAAGAGCGTCTGCGACGTATTATTCGCGCGGTTGTTTTCTGTGGTGCGGCAACAGGTGACATTCTTCAACGTTCGAATCTTGTGGCGTGGGAGAAGCGAAACACGTTCGTGCACGGGACAAATTTCCGAAAGTGGATCAATACGATTGTGCGGTATGAAATTCTCGCCCACAGGCGGGATAGGACACGAAGGAAAGAGACCGTGCTCTCGGAACAGGCTGAAGAGATGCTCTTTGTGACAGAGAATGCTGATGATAGTGACGAAACAGCCAAGGCGCTTCGGGGCTGCCTTAAAGGCCTGCGCGAGGAAGACCGTGTGCTGTTGGAGAATCGATATTCTGGAAAGAACACGCTTCGAGCATATGCAGAGGAAACCGGGCGGTCGGAGGCCGGTATACGAGTGTCGTTATATCGGCTTAGAAAGGCACTCAAGGCATGTGTCGAAGCAAAAATAAATCATGACTGAGCTAGGTTGAGAAATCTATTGAACGCCAAGCAGACAAATGAAAATGGAATGAGAATGACAGAGCAACAAAGTGATAGGCTTGAGAATGAGTTGGAAGAACTTGTAACGAGTGCCCTCGATGGACGTGCAAGCGCACATGATGTGCAGAAACTCGAAACGCTGTTGATAGATAGTGAAAAAAACAGAAGGGCGTATCTCGATCGAGTAGGCTTTGAAGGTGCGCTGGAAGGTGCAGTGAAGGCAGGCGTTCTTGGGTCGTCTCCTGTGGTTGAGCCAGCTCAAGATGAGCCGCATGCCAAGGTGGATGGAACCAGCCGGATTGGTCGCCGAGTGTCAGGCAGGATGCTACAGATGGCACTGTTTTCAACGGCTTTAATTGCTTTGGTGTGCGTTGTATTGAATTCACGCCAGAGTCCAGATCAAAAATATTTCACACCCGAGTCTGGCCTGCCGGTGACTGGCGTGCCGGTAGCCGGGGTAGCAGTCGTAGCGAGTCAAGCAGATGTTCTTTGGGAAAGTCCGATTGTGTTATCTGGTGCTGTGCTGCCGCGGGGTGAACACCATATTCAGTCGGGTGTCATGCACCTGGAATTATTTAGTGGTGTGCAATTAGTCATTGAGGGTGAAACTGAATTTACCATTGATTCTCCAATGGCTGTAAAGCTGAACAAGGGTACGGTTCGAGCGTATGTTCCTGATGCTGCTCATGGCTTTCAGGTTGTGACGGCCGCGGGAGAAATTGTCGATTATGGCACAGAATTTAGTGTGCATGTAGACGGGGGTACCACCGACTTCACCGTCTTAGATGGAGAGGTTGGTCTGCTGCGGGCTGAGGAGCCAGAACTCCGATGTAGTCAAGGCGAGTCATTAAGAGTTCGTCAAGCAGTCGCCCAGCCTGAAGAACTCGAAGTACCGGTTCGCGTGGTGAGTTCTTCTGCAGTAGCTCGTGCCGTTCAGGAGAAGATCTCCTCGCGCGAAGAAGCATGGGGTTTGGCATTGCAAGAGTGGTTGCGTGACGATCGGCTCGTGGCGTGTTATCGATGTTCCGCCGACAATCAGAGTAGGACACTTGAAAACCTGGCTCACGGTGGCTCGCAGGCGTCAACAGCAGCAGTTGTTGGAGCGGCGGTTTGTGCCAACCGTTGGGGGCATGCGGGTCAAGCGTATGACTATACGAGGTATGGGAGTCGAGCCCGAGTGGCAATGCCGGATGAGATGGACAATCTTTCAATGGTCTGCTGGGTGAGAATTAATAGTCTGAGTAATCTGTTTAATTCACTGTTCTTAACTGACGGGCATGAAGTGAGTAAGCCTCACTGGCAGATTCAGAAGGATGGCAGGATCTTCTTCTCAGTGAAACATGCGCACCGAAAGGGCACAAGTTGGCGACAAACTGTGTTTTATTCCCCAGATATATGGCGAGATGAGATGAGTGGAGAGTGGAACATGCTTGCGGTGACATACGACCGTAGAAGAGGTCAGGTTGCTCATTATCTCAACGGAAAGCAGGTCAGCATGGAGATGATACCGGAGCATGCAACAGTTCCGGTGGTCCATATTGGTTCCGCTTCAATTGCGAATTGGGCAGACCCAATGTACCGAACAGACGAAGAGTTCACATGTAGGAATCTTAACGGTGCAATAGACGAGTTTCTGATTTTTGATGGTGCTTTGACAGCGAGCGATGTTGCAAGGCTTTATGCGGAAAGTGCTGTTGGAGAATGAAGATGATTGGTTCAGTATCGAATAGAAAGGGTCGATTCAAGCACACATGCTCTGTGCATGGATGTGGTGTCATCATGAGTCTGATGGTCGTCTGTGCTTTCGTGTCGATTGACGGACAAAACAGGGTCGTTGCTGGTGATGTGATGCCATTCGCGGAGCGTAGCCCGGAGGAACTCTTTACGCTCGAAGTATTACCGCTGCTCAGGACCAAGTGTTTCGGATGTCATGGTGAAGGTGATGAGTTGCGAGGGGAGTATTTGATGACTTCTCGGAAAACGTTGTTATGTGGAGGTGAATCAGGTGATGTTGCAATTGTGCCAGGTGATCTGTCCGAGGGCACGCTGCTTGGTGCCATCCGGTGGGAGGATCAGGAAATGCCACCAAAGAAGAGTGAACGTCTGTCACCAAATGAGATTGCAATAGTCGAGCGATGGATCGATGCGGGAGCCCCGTGGCCTTCACTTGAGCAACAGCATGTGATCCGTGAAGCCTCGCAGGGTGCCGTGCTCGAACCTGGGATGGTTCGATGGAATACGAGTGGCGGCACAAGTAAGGAGTGGACAGGCCGACCGTACGCCGAGGAAGATCTGTGGGCGTTCAAGCAATTGCCGGCAGTAGAGGATGAATTGCCAGGAAATGTGCAGCAGCATGACGCAATCGACTTTTTTGTAAATAAACGTCTGGCAAAAGTGAATCTTATGGCATCGCCTCAGGCATCGCCGACGGAATTACTTCGGAGAATATTCTTTGATCTTCACGGCCTGCCACCGACAGCAAAAGAAATCATAAACTTTAAAGAGGCATATGCCCGCAATAGTGAGAAGGCATTTGAAGATGTCGTGGATCGGCTCTTGGCGAGTCCACGGTATGGAGAACGATGGGCCAGGCATTGGCTCGACATTACCCGATATTCTGATACGGCTGGAATGAGTAATGACTATGAGCGATCAAATATGTGGCGGTATCGCGATTACGTGATTCGTTGCTTTAACAACGATAAGCCATACGACGAATTTATAAAGGAACAGTTGGCAGGAGATGAGCTTGCCAAGGTATCCGTAAAAAAACGGCTTCATAAAAAAGGCCTTGAGGGGAAGGAGTTCTTTAACGCTCTGCAAAAAATTGAATCGGAGGGTGGGTATACGCAGAAAGAAGCAGAGCTGCTTGTTGCAACTGGCTTTTTAAGACTTGGTCCGTGGGACAACGCGATGGTAGATGACGATCAGGCGCGGCAACTCTATCTGGATGACGTCGTCAACATCACAGGTCAGACATTCCTTTCACAGACTCTTCGGTGTTGTAAATGTCATGATCATAAGTTTGATCCCATTCCAACTCGGGATTACTACGGTATGTACGCAGCATTTGCAACAACTTTCCCTGTGGAGCGTGCGGCACCGTTTTTGAATAATGAGTCTCGTGACCGGTTTGAGTCAGAGGAAAAGTTTGTTGGGAAAATGCTCTCGTTTGCCAGAAGTGAGATGAACCAGCTTGTTGAGAAGCAAGAAACAGCGGCACGAACATGGTATGTGGAACACGAACTTCCTTATAAAAATGAACAAAAACGAAAGGGAGATCCGGATGAGAAAAAGCCACCTCGTCATGTTGGCTTGAGCCACGTGGAGGCTGGAATGCTCAAAGTACGGCGTCAGGATGAATGGATTTGGGAGCGTCGTCTTGAACGTTTTCAGCCTCTTGCACAGAGTGTGTTTAGTACCCGTGGCATGCCAAAAAGAAGCCAGAATGCGAGAAAACTTCGAGCGTTTAACACCTTCCGTGATGAAGAGCCGCAGGTAGATTCATTTATTCTTACTGGGGGCAGTCTTGAGGCTCCGGGAGCAAAAGTATTTCCGGGTGTTCTGAGCGCCGTATCACTGAGAGCAAAAAAAAGAGGTGCCCCGCATCTTCTTACCGATGACGTAAGTGGTCGCAGAACAGCACTCGCACACTGGATCGCAAACCCTCGTAACCCATTAACAGTACGAAGTATTGTGAATCGTATCTGGCAGTATCATTTTGGGAGTGGACTGGCTACGAATTCAAATAACTTTGGCGCGAAAGGTGGGAAGCCGACGCACCCAGGGCTGCTTGATTATCTTTCACGGCGTTTTCTTGAGTCGGGTTGGAGTATAAAAACGCTCCATAAAGAAATAGTTCTCTCAGCTGCTTATCAGCGATCAGTCATACCGGTGGGTGCAGAGAAACTTGCAGTGGTTGACCCGGAAAACATGTTGCTCTCACACTTTCGTCGGAGAAGGCTGACGGCGGAGGAGATACGGGATTCACTCCTTGCAGTCAGTGGTGAATTAGTCCATGGTGACGGTGGGATCCCAGTTTTTCCAGAAATGAATCTGGAGGTTGCTCTGCAGCCTCGAATGATTCAGTTTTCTCTGGCCCCTGCATATCAGCCCTCAGAATGTCGCGATGATCGAAGCCGCCGTACGATTTATACCTATCATTGCCGTGGCCTGGCGGATCCATTCTTAGAACTATTTAATCAGCCAAATCCGAATGAGTCGTGTGAGTTACGAGACGATGCATCGGTCACACCTCAGGCATTAACGCTCCTAAATAGTGAGTTTATGACAGGCAGAGCCGTTGCGCTGGCTGATCAACTCATAAGAAAATCAGCCAGTACAACCGAGGCAATTCAAAAAGCTTTTCAGCAAATACTTGCGAGAAACGCTGTTGGTGCGGAGGTAAGCCAGTTGGAGACTTTTTTTGAGGCCGCAGTGCGGAGTTACGGTGTTGCTGATTTTGAGCATCCTGTGTATCCGACGGAGATTACCCGGTCGCTCGTGGAAGAAATTAGTGGGTTGCCTTTCGAGTATTGTGAAATCTTGCCAAAATTTTCAAAGTATGAAGCAGACCTCAAGGTCAAGGATCTTAGCTTAGAGGGCCGTGCTTTGGCAGATGTGTGTCTGCTTCTTATGAATACAAATGAGTTTCTTTTCGTGGACTAAATGGTGATGTTATGTTTTCGACAAGTCGACGCAATCTGCTGCTGAGTCTTGGTGCTGGTCTGGGTCCGGTCGCGCTCAGCAATCTTCTCCAGGCTGAAGATGGACGAAGTTCACCGCTGGCACTACAACCTCCGATGTTTGCGCCGCGGGCAAAGCGAGTCATCATGCTAGTTATGGAGGGAGGGCCTGGTCATATGGACACATTTGATCCGAAGCCTGTACTCACTCAGCGACATAAAGAAGAATCACAGCTTTCAGGTGGCTTGGAAAAGGGTTACAAGTTCTTTGTTGGGAGTCCATTCGGCTTTCAGCATGCGGGCGACAATGGTATTGAGATGTGCGATCAATGGAAGTACATGACGGATCCTTATGTTGCCAATGAGCTCTGTAACTATCGTGGATGTCAGGCAGAATCACTGAATCATCCAGAAGCACTATTTCACATGAATACTGGTAGCCGGCTCGGTGGTGACCCGGCATTAGGATCATGGGTAACCTATGGGTTGGGTACAGAAAATGAAAATCTGCCTGCCTTTGTTGTGATGACCGAGCTCGCACTGCCGCAAGGCGGCTCAACCAATTGGTCTAATGGTTTTCTGCCGCCGTACTATCAGGGGACACGGTTGCGGCCGGAGGGGTCTCCACTTCTTGACCTCGCAACACCAGTGCATCGTGGGCATGTTCAACAACAAAGGATGATCGAGGAGTTGACGAAACTTAATCAGCGACACCTCGAGGCGCTCTCTGCAGAAGATGAACGGCTGCAGGCACGGATAGCCAACTATGAGTTGGCCTTCAGGATGCAAACAGAAATTCCAGATGTTATTGACTGTTCAACGGAGTCGGCACAGACACTAAAAATGTATGGCGTTGACGAGCCTGTGACAGATGCTTTCGGAAGGCAGTGTCTGCTCGCTCGCCGATTAGTAGAAAACGGCGTCCGGTTTGTACAGATTTTCAGTGGAGGCTGGGACAGTCATGACTATTTGAAACAGGGGCACACGTCTCGAATCAAGAGTGTCGATAAGCCCATGGCCGGGCTTCTTCGAGATCTCAAGCAGCGTGGTCTGCTTGAAGATACACTTGTCGTCTGGACTGGTGAATTTGGGAGAACACCAGACAACAATAAGCGGGGTGGTGTGTATGCCTTAGGTCGGGGGCATAATAACAAGGCCATGACGATGTTGTTTGCAGGTGGAGGTGTAAAGCCTGGTGTTGTCGGCGCGACAGATGATCTTGGTGCCGAGGCATCTGAGTGTGTCCATCCAATTCGAGATGTTCATGTGACAATGCTGCATCTGCTTGGTCTTGACGACAATAAGTTGACATATCTGCATGCGGGTCGGCACAAGCAACTCTCACAGTTTGGTGGTGAGATCATTCAAGATATCATCGCTTGACGGACTTACTGCGATGTTGTGGGAGTTTATGCAGTTCTGTGTACATTGAATGTATGAGTGCCGAGGCAGACAAAACGTATAAACGTAGTCCAACAGTATTTCAGAAAACAGGCTTCCTGTTGCTGGAAGGTGTGTTTCTCTTGGGGGTAGCATTCTGGGGTGGCCCCGTATGGATCAGTATTGTGGTCCCGGCTCTTCTGATTGAAGTGTACTGTGGCAGCCAGTTGCATTCACTTGGCACGCTGATCCCATGTTCAGCTTGGTTAATATTCGCAAACGTGACAGGAAATAGAGAATTATATTTTCCCTTCGCAATGTATGTCATGGCTTTTATGGTCAGTCGGCTGTGGGAGAAGGGCAGGGTTGTTGCAGTCTTAGGAGGTTTTTTGTGTGGGGTTTTTTTCCTTACGATTCGCTGGCTTCAGCAAGCCAGCATGAGTGTGCTTCTTGTTGAAGGAGTCGTTACTGCCAGCATTCTTGTTGTGCTCTGTGTGTACTACAGGCAAGGTCTTGATCGTGGGTGGCCCAGAATATTGAGTTTGGTGGGTGCATCGTTGTTAGCGTATGCCGGCCTTGCACTATAAGTGACACTTCTACCAGCCACTGAAAACCCAGCCCAAGGCAAGAAGAAGGCATACCACAGCAGTCAATATCACCCAGGTTGGTTGTGACGTTGATGGTAAATCTTCAGCTGAGATATAGTTTCCACAGGAGGGGCATTGCGGGCTTTCTTCTAACATTTCGACGCCACAGTAGGGACACGGTACAAGCGGCTCATCAAGTTCTTCCTCGTTGTAGGCATCGTCCCATTCTTCATCTTCTTCAAGCATATTCATCGTTGTCGGTTCTACGAACTTCGCTAGGCTGTTTTTTGAGAGAGAGTTGTTGTTTTAGTGCCGGCTATATATTGAGGTTGAAAAGGGCAGTGTCGGCAGCGCGAACCGCAGCATGAACCACGCTTCAAGTGATACGCAGCTGTAAAAACAAGAAACCCATTTTCGAAATAGTATTCTTCCGAAGACTCTTCGACACGTGGTGATCGGTCTGCTCTGGAGGTTTCGCCAGGTTTTAAGGGGATTTCCGGATCTTCAGTCATGAGTCATACTTTACTGGGTTCCAAGCAGCGAGTTGTTGTTTTATCAACTCTGGGCGTCATTGCTAAAGGTGGCTTCGGTGCCTTTTTAGGCTCGAGGTAGCCTTGACGGTTATTCTTGTTTTCGCTTTTCAGATGAACTTCATTGATGGTTTTACAACAGCAGCGTCAGACTCTACACCGCTTTCAGTCTGCTTGGCTAGCACCTTGGTGCTGGTTTGTCACAAAGCGGCATGAAGTACGCCTCTATGCGTTTTTTCAAGCTTCCGGATTCGTTGCCAGACCTCCTGATCCTGTCGGTAACTCACAATATAACGCTACTGAATTGTTGTGCATTTTCGATAGACATAAGCCGGCCGGGCTGTGGAGGCTCTTGTGCGTGGCTGGTGACATGCGGCATTCAAGAGTAGTGTTTTCCTGCGTCCCTCCATGGTCAGATGTTGCGTTATGAGTAGGAGTATTGTCCGGATCATGCGAATTATTTTCCCGGGTTAAAAAATAATGTCTGTTTCGTCCGATAGCCAAAAGAAACCTGGTTATTGAGAGTTGAGAAATGGTTTCCGAACTTTGTGGATATTGTCGGAATGATCTCCTGGAGATCGACGAGGAGCTGGCACAATATATTGCTGAGAGTCCGGAGAAGGACGCACATTCAGCATTCTTTAATAGTTGCCCTTTGTGTCGATCCAGGAGTTTCAATGTGCAACCTGCTACTGTGCGGAGAGTCAAATTTCTGGCAATTAGTACGGCGATTATCCTTGCATACGGTGCATGGAATTCTGCCATGTACCAGGCAGCAAC
>PKCL01000212.1 GCA_002862165.1 Planctomycetaceae bacterium | reverse complement strand
AGGACACACCCGCGATGATCAAGCAGAGACAATTTTACATCGTTTGCTGCGAGGAACGGGACTCGGAGGTGTAATGGGCATGCCTTCTTCTCGAGAACTTAGTGAAGGGGTGAGTCTCGTTCGTCCTATGTTACAGGTTAGAAGGCAGCACGCTCGTGATTTCCTTCAGGCAATCGGACAAAATTGGCGGGAGGATGAGTCTAATAATCAGCTGCATTTTTCGAGGAACTTTCTTCGCCACCGAGTGCTTGCAGAAGTTGAAAGTGGTCCTTATCCTGCCGCCATTGAGGCTTTGGTTAGATTTGGCGAGCAGGCAAGTGCAGAAATGTCATCTCGTTTACAAAAAATAGATGCAGTGATTGAAAAAAGTGTTGAGCAAAAAATTGATGGAAGAATATTGATTCACCAGAGAGGAATCGGTGATGACCGTACGATTGTGCCTGCAACACTGATTGAAATCTGGAAAAGAAAAGGTTGGCCACGTCAGGAACTTTCCAGCAAACATCTCAATCAACTGACCGAAATGATTTTTTATCGATTTTTCGAAGATGCATCTGTTCCGAAGGCAGTTGACTTACCGGGTGGAATTCATGCCCGTCTCTTAGCTGGTGGTGTTTCACTTCAGCAGAAATGACAGGCCTTTTCCATGTTTTTTGGTTGATTTTGCAATTAAAAAGATCCTTCAACTGTGAAAAAGCTGTTTTGGATCTACTTTTGCGATCTTTTTGTTGGTGCTGCTACGACTCCGTGGAATGCGGGGGTTAGTTGGTAGTTATGGTCTGCGAAGGGTGGGGTGTTCTTTGACCACATTGGGGCCTTGACCGCTAGCAGGGGTCATTTCTATCGTCTCCTGTCCGTATCTTGCCATTGGCAGACTTTTAATTTTAGGGTTGCGTGTGAACAGTCTTTCAGGCCTGCTGTGGTCGCTCGTCCGCTGGGCTATCCCAATTACATTTGCTGGAGTTGTAGCAGCGATAGCTGTTGGAACGAGCCGCATTAATGAAGAGATCTGTGCGCATGTTGAGGACGTTCTAGCTGAGCGTTTTCCGCATCTAGAGGTCGATGTGCAGCAAGCACATATTGATCCCGGCAAAGAAATAGTAATACGTGGATTGTCACTTATCGATAAAAACATGCCTGAAAATTGGCAACAAATTCTACGAGTCGATGAAGTTCATCTCGCATGTGATGCCACCTTGGCTACTCTTGCACTAGGACAGCCGAAAATTGATTCTGTTCGAGTCGTTCGACCAACAGTCCATGCCGTCCATTTTAAAGACGGTAGTTGGAACGTCGAAAAACTAATTGGGGATTCAGCGTCAAATATCGCGATTCCCATTTCTGTTGAAGCAGCCACAATACTATATGAAGATGCAGAGACCTCTTTTCAAGAAACATTTCAGCAAGGCCGACTGGAGTTAGGACCAGCCGTTGATAACCAGGGAACGACATGGTCAACAATACGCCTTGCTCTTAGTGGTCAGACGGTCGAGCAACTAACAGTTACCGGGGCTGTTTCTCTCTCCACTAAACAGTTTGAGTTAGAGGCATCGCTTCGAGAACTTGATTATCAGCCACAACTAGTTGCTCTGCTTCCTGAGCGACTCGTGAAAGACAGGTGGTGGAGAGAATCCGTCGATAGTCTGAGTATGCAACTTTCATTCTCATTGTCTGCCAGTGGATCGATGGACAATCTTGCGAATGCAATATTTGAGGTTGATGGCAATGTGCGTGGTGGGCGTTTTGAGCATAAGCAGTTGCCATTTCCATTGGCTGATATTTCCGCAAGTTTTACGGCGAATCAAACAGGATTTGAAGTCAAGTCCGTGGTTGCTCGGTCAGGTGGGTCGCAGCTCCAAGGCTCTATACGAGTCGAAGGATGGTCAGAGCAGTCTGATTATGAGTGTCTAATCGAAGCAGAACAACTCATAGTGGGCAGGCAATGGCAACCATTTCTACCACCTGATTTACAAAGCCATTGGCAAAAACTATTGCCTGAAGGAGAGGTGGATTTTCGTGCTGAAGTGAAGCGAAAAAAAGGTAATACGATACCAAAAGTATCGCTACGTTGTCGTAACGTTTCATTGACTCATTATCGTTTTCCCTACCGTCTTGATAGGACCGTCGGTACTGTGATATTGAATAATAAGCAACTCACAATGCATTTGACAGGACAGGCTGGTGGAAATCCTGTTCAGGTGAATGGACAAATGCAACTAACCGATGCTGGTTCGATTGGGCATGTTGAAGTTCGCGGTCGAGAAATGCCGATCGACGAACGCTTATTGACTGCAATGCCGTCTCGAGGAGCAGAAATACTCGAACGCCTCCATGCAAGCGGAACGTTCAATTTTATTTTTCGCCAGGATCGTTCACCTGACTTTGCCAAGGGCCACTTTAATTCACTCGACATCAGGCTTCTCGATTGCACCCTTAAAGATGTTAGATTTCCTTACCCGTTAACCGGCGTGCAGGGGGCAGTCGTCATGAGTGGAGACAATTGGACTCTCACTGGAATAACAGGTCGAAATGATACCGGCATTGTCCGATGTTCCGGTCACCTTGATCGGCGTTCTGGAGATCGAGGCGTGCTCACCCTTGAATTAGCTGGGAGCGAAGTCGTTCTAGATCAAGAATTGCGAGACGCTCTTCCTGTCGGCATCCGAGGATTCTGGGATGACCTCGCGCCACGAGGTAAGGCAGACTTTGTTGCAACTGTAAAACATGTCGTTGGACAGCATAAGACAGAGGTTATTCTGGATGCAACTCCCCATTCGAGCACGGTATCAATTGAACCAGCCTGGTTTCCGTATCGTTTGGAGCAGCTGCAAGGAAAACTTACTTGGAACAATGGTCTGCTTCAGTTAGTTGGCTGGCGGGGTGTTCATGCGAGAACAACGGTCTCTACAGAAGGCAACTGCCGGTTTCTCCCTGATGGAAGCTGGCATGTTTCACTTTCTCATTTGTCGGCAGATCGGTTTAGAGCCGACCATGAGTTGTTGCGTGCTTTGCCGGATGGCTTGCAGAAAGCATTGTCTACAATAGGCCCCAATGGACTCCTATCGATCGATGGTAGCCTCGATATTTATTCGACGAATGTCGAACAGGAAGAACCTCGAAAGCGTCGGTGTGCGGCTTCTTGGAATTGCCATCTTGATGTGGAGCAAGGATGTTTTGGTGTCGGGGTGGCACTCAATAATGTGCACGGTGGTCTGAATCTTCGTGGGAGTACAGATGGACAAAGATGGTCTGCAAATGGGGAAGTAGATCTTGATAGTGCAATTTGGCAAGGAGTTCAGTTGACTCAGATAAGAGGACCTATACTCATGGATCAGTCCGGAGTGCGGTTCGGCGCAATGACAGTATCAGATGGCATGACCCCGCGGCGACTTTCTGCCAAGGTCGCTGGTGGAAAATTAGAGGTAGATGGTATGTCGTCTTCGTCAGGGCTTGGGGGGTTTACGGTCGCAGCATCTCTTGTAAATGCAGACCTTGAGCGAATTGCTTGTGATACTCGAGGAACACCTCATCGATTTAAAGGACGCGTCTTCGGGTCAGTTGAGATAAGCGGCACTCGGGCTGGGACTCATTCGTTACGTGGCCATGGTCAGTTGCGGCTACGTGATGCAGATGTCTACGAACTCCCTCTCGTTGTTGCCATGCTAAAAATGCTACGAGTAAAAGCACCTGATCGAAGTGCTTTTGGCTCAAACTTTACTCAGTTTCGTATTGCCGGCCCCCACGCTTATCTTGATGAAATCGAGTTAGCAGGTGATGCAATTAGTCTCGTTGGAAACGGGGAGGTCGGCTTTGATGGTGATGTTCAGATGACATTTCGATCAATAATGGGAGATGCAGAAGAGCAACTTCCGGCGATGAAGCGAATGCTCGGTGGGGCCAGCGGTCAATTCCTTCTTTTACACGTTGACGGCACTCTTGATTCACCCGAGTTGTCAACAGAGGCATTTCCGACACTTGCCGCTGCCATACAAAAGCTACAATCACAGCGATTGGAAAAGTCTAAATTTCGTCGAACGGCGAGTCGACCATTACAGCCTGAGATAAAAACTCAGGGCGGATTATAACCACGGCCATAAATGTGAATGTATACCCTATATATGGACGTATGTTAGAGCGTGATATTCTTGTGAAGCCTTGATGATTGGGTACTGGCTGAAGCATAAGATGATATTAATTACGTGTCAGGTTGTTTCAAAATGCATTCGTAGAAGAAGTGAGGCAAAGGTGACGCAGGGTGAAAGAATAAATCATAAGGGTCTTTCGTTCATAAAAATGCACGGATTAGGAAATGACTATATATACATTGATCGATTTACTGAGTCGGTGTCATTTGACCCGGCCGTCCTTGCTCCCTTACTTGCCGATCGTCATCGCGGCATAGGTGGAGACGGCCTGATACTGGTCGAGCCGTCAAACAAAGCAACAGCAAGAATGCGGATGTTTAATGCGGATGGTAGTGAATCAGAGATGTGTGGAAATGGCGTACGGTGCGTGGGTCACATAGTTGTTTCGAGAGGCTACGCAGCCGCTGGCGACTTGACGATTGAAACGGGACGTGGCGTTCTCGGGATGACCGTATCACCAGTAAGTTCGAAGGTGAGTCAGGTTCGAGTCGATATGGGACAGCCGCTCCTACAACCAGACGACATACCAGTCAATTCTGCTTCGATGACAGATCCCATCGTAGACGCTACTTCTTCAGTCCTTGGTGACCACTCTGCCTGGTGGGACTCATCTTCATTGGATTCTCGCATGACGTGTGTTTCTATGGGAAATCCTCATGTGATTTTTTATTGTGGTGATACTGAAAAAGTGCCATTGGAAATGATTGGACCGCTTGTCGAAAACCATACTTTTTTTCCTCACCGAGTAAACGTCCATTTTGTTCAATGCAAGTCACGCGATCGGATAAAGATGGTGACATGGGAACGTGGGAGTGGCCCCACTCAAGCATGCGGTACAGGTGCCTCTGCGGTATGTGTTGCAGGGAGGCTCACGGGTCGTACGAACGAAGTCATTCAGGCAGAGTTGCCTGGAGGGGAGTTGGAACTGTCTTGGGACATGAATGGTCCTGTGTTCATGTCTGGTCCCGCAGAAGAAGTGTTCCTGGGAGTCTGGCAGGGCTTAGATTCGTTGTTATCTGGTTCTCATGGTGGTTAGACACGGTTTAAATGTGTGGTTTTACATCGTGTTTTCACAAGAATCTTTCAGCGGGTCAATGTTCGAGTGGTAAAAGGTCGATGAAATCTGCCATGAAAGTACAATCTCATTTGGCGATAGGTAGCTGCTCTCTGCTGGCAGCAGCAGTGATTCCTCAATGGCTGGGAACGGTCCGTTGCCGAGTGCAGTATGGTGATCAATTAGTTGACCCTGTTCATCAAGACTTTCGTGGTTCAAAAATATATGTCTTTTGGCATGAAAATATTCTGCTCCCGCTGTTTCTGCGAGGGCATTGCAATATTGCGATGCTGCTATCTCGGCATGCGGATGCGAATGTCCTTGATCGAGTTGCACGGATGATGGGCTTTGGTGTTGTTCGTGGAAGTACTTTTCGAGGCGGTTCGACCGCACTACGTGAGCTTTCTGATAGAGCCGCAACCGAAAGTCTCACAATTACTCCGGACGGTCCTCGCGGTCCGCGTCGTCGGCTTGCAGTCGGCTGTGTGTTTCTAGCGAGTACATTGAAAATACCAATCGTAGCAATGGGGTTTGGGTACGATCAGCCATGGAGGTTGGGTACATGGGATAAATTTGCGGTGCCTCGAATTGGAAGCCGTAGTCGTGCAGTTGTTAGTCGACCGATTCATGTCCCTTCAAACCTTGATAGGGCGGGGCTGGAGGCACATCGCGTTGGCGTAGAGCAGATATTAAATTTCTTGAGTGATGATGCAGAGAGATGGGCTCTTGCCGGCGGCCGTAGGATCGGCGATTGTCCGGTCAGGCCGGAGGTTTCACGAGTCGCCAAGTGGTCGACTCGATTGGAAGGCCCACCAGGAATTTCTCTTGCCGAGGAGTTTGCACGATTAAAAATCTTCCCGCCCGTGGATTCAGAGGCCCTTGAACTGTTGGGATAGTTTCTCGACGGTTCCGTGTAAGATTCAAAGAAGTTTTCGGTATGGGTTTTGACCCTGAGGCTGTTTCTGCTCAAGCACTTCGATCCTTTGTCGCAATCGCAAAATTTCCTCATGCATGAGCTGTAACTCTGTTTCCAGCAGAATACTGTTTGCAGTCACGCTCCCATCTTTTTCTCGAAGGAGATTCGCACGTGTGGATTCAGTCAATTGCCGTCGAACTGTCTGGGGTGTTGGGTTTTGAAAGGGTGGATTGTTGGCAGGTACACCGATGAGAGCCTGCTCGAGAGCTGGGTCGATACTCTGTAATGCGACACGAGTCTGTTTTGATTGGCCGCCCGGTAGGATGTACTGGAGTGAAACCTGAGTACCTGGTGCTGTATTTTTTACAAAACGGTTTAATTCATCAGGTGTTCGCACGGGCTGATTTCCAAACGCAACAATGACGCTTCCCGGTGGTAGGCCTGCATTGGATGCCGGAAGGCTTTCTACAACTCCGAAGACATAGGCTCCTGTTTGGTTTGGCAGTCGATATCTTGTTTGTGTGGCTGGATCAATCGGAAGGGTCCGGACTCCTAATGCAGTTCTGCCCCGGTACTTTCCAATTGAAGCCGTTCCAGATGGTTTGATTACAGGAGGTTGCTCAAATTTTGGCGCTTCTGAGAGAACTGTTTGTGAGGCGTTCGACGGTTGCGAATTCAACGAAGAAGAAAACCGAGATGGCGGATTCGTATCAGAAGGTTTTATTGAGGCAATAGTCGGTAGGGGTGGTTTGGTGGTTGGTTGATCTGGTCGAACATCTGGTCGAGGATTCGATGGCGTTGCAAAAATACGGGTCTGGGTCGGTGATTGAGTAAATCGAGAGGCGTTTCCTGAGGCAGAAGAATCACTTTTGTCTGCAAGCTGAGGCAGCGGTACAGAAGCGGGTGTGCGACTCTCGAGAGGCCGGGTACGAGCAGTCATAGTGACTTCATTAACACCCTCAGTTCGGCCAATCAGGGCACGTACCTCCTTATTGGGTGGAATTGCTGCAAGTAGTGCCGCAAGTTGATCGGCTGTTTGAACAGGTTCGCCATCGATAGCCAAGAGCACGTCCTGAGCCTTAATGCCTACCTGCATTGCTGGGCTTGGGTCAGAAACTTTCACGATGACGAGTCTTCCGGTGATAATTGAGTCATCAACAATAAGCCCTAACCAACCAGAGCCCTGAGGCCCCTTTTTAATTTCCGGAGATTTCTTTTCGGTTTTTTTTGCTTTAGCTTTCTGGTCACCATTAGGCTCTTCACCATCATGATTCGTTATTTCAGACGATTCTTTCGGGCTTTTAGTGATTTCTTTTTCGGCTGTTGTAGCAGCCTTTTCTGGTGGGCTCAGTTGACTCGATGCCTGAGTTGTCTGATTCTCATGGTCTTGAGCATTGTAATTATCAGAATTTTTACCTTTGTTTGAGTGAAGTGGTATTTGGAGTGGTTCTCCAATCGAAATATCCTCCGCCTCAAGGTTGCCAAGAGAATCTTCAGCAAGCGAAGACATGCTGTGAAGGATGAATAATGCCAAGACAGCAGTCAGAGTACAGGTGAAAAACCAGTGATTTGACTTGGCACTATCGCAACAACCAGAAAAGCATTTCAGCATAGTGACTTACCCAAAGGAGCACGGGGAACACAGTGGAAACTAGTCTAGTGAACTTCACCTCCGTTTTCAGGAGGTGGGAGCAAACCAAGCTAAATTCGATCAAATTCGAACTAAATTCCGGTCTGAAGAACCTCTTGGAACTCCGTTAGACAGTTGTTTCCCATGGTTCAAAAAATCCCATCGATTGAATCCACATATTTTCCACCAATGGTTTTTTCATTGTGGAACCACTAGACAGTCATGAACAGCGTTTATTCGTGCGAGTGTTTGACAGCAACGCTAGCACTTTTATACTCAGCCGCCGAGCGGGAACATTTCTGTGTCATGAAAATCAATCATGAACAATATTGAGAGATGAACTTGGTCAAAGCTGAATAATTGGTTGCGTCGGATTAGAGCCGGGTGCTGCCCCGGGACATGGAGTGTCGTAAAACGTGGCTAAAATGAACTCTCACAAAACTTCAGCACGGCTTCATAAAACATCCAAGCCTCGTGGCGAATGTGCAAAGTCTGGCCAGCCTCGTGCCATAGGCGAAATCAATCTTCCAGAAGTTCCAGAACCCAGCCCTCTGGAGGGTCCAGAATATGGCCCGACCAAGGTCTCCGCAGAATCCGAGGCTCATACGAATGGGTCGTGTACGATAAGTGAGCGTATTGCAAGATCGCTCATATTGCGATTGGGAGACGAGCGATTTGCCGTCTGGTTTGGTGATAACTTCGAAATACAGGTCGCCGAATCTATTACTGGTGAGAATCTTGTCGAGGTTGTAGTCTTATTCGACCCAAACTATCCCGGAGAATGGCTTCAGAAGACCTTTGGTAACGATGTCGCCATATCCGCTGGTGAAATCGTGAACAAGCCTGTCGCGGTTCATTGGAGGCCGCTTGGTGCAGTCTCAGCACAAAGCATGGTAGACAAACCTGACGAAGACACGAGTACTCTTGAAAGTACTGCTGCTGCGGGATCAAAAAGTCTTAGCAAATCGGTTTGTATCACCCCTAAAACGAAAGTTTCTCGGACAAATTCAGGAAATGCCGCAAAGAAACTTCATCTTCGACGGCCAACAGTATCTTTAGAAGAATTTGCGGTCGGGTCGAGTAACCGCATGGCATACGCAGCGGTTGAGTTGGCAGCGAGTCGCTTGGGCGAAATGTCGCCAGTTCTTTTACATGGTCCAAGTGGTGTGGGCAAAAGTCACTTGTTGGCAGGAATATGTCACCATGCTCGTAAAGTCCGTCCGGGACTTGCTGTGGCTATGTTCTCAGCTGAGCAGTTTACCACGAATTTCCTACAAGCTCTTCATGGTAGCGGACTTCCTGGATTTCGAAGAAGTTGCCGGTCTGTTGATTTATTGGCAGTTGATGACTTGCAATTTTTTGTTGGAAAGCGAGCGACTTTGCTTGAGTTGCAAAGCACAGTGGACACGCTCCATAGGGCCGGCAAGCAAATAATATTTGCAAGTGACCGAGATGTCGAAAGTCTCTCTGGTTTAGGAAGTGAATTGACAGGGAGGCTGCGTGGAGGAATGACGGCTGGAATCATGCCTCCAGATTACGAAGTTCGTCGAGGTATTGTTTCGGGACTTGCAGAAAAAAGGCAGATCAATTTGCCGATCAATGTCATTGATTTTCTCGCAAACAACCTTACCCGTCATGCCAGAGAATTAATTGGTGGTATGAATAGGCTTGAGGCTGCAAGTCATATGTTGGGAACGCCAGTCACGTTGGATTTAGCCAGAGAAGCTCTTGCCGACCTTGTTCGTTCAAGTGCTCGTAGCCTACGTTTAGCTGACATTGATCAGGCGGTATGCGCAGCATTTGGAATTTCTGAGTCTGATCTCAAATCAACACGTCGTTCGAGAGCGGTAAATCAGCCACGCATGTTAGCTATGTTTCTTGCTCGTAAGCATACAGGTGCTGCCCTTGCTGATATTGGTCGGCATTTTGGTCGTAGAAGCCACTCTACAGTTGTTGCAGCCGAGAAAACTGTCCGTAAGTGGATGGAGTCGCAATCAAGTATTGTACTCGCTGATGCAACCTGGGACGTAGAGCAGGCAATTCGTCGTGTTGAAGATGTCTTACGGGCGGGCTAAGGCGAATAAAGGCGGCAATTCGAATCGATAGCCCTCTCAGGCGGTCTGCTATTTATTCGGTATCTTTTGAGTCGGAGACAAGTTCCTCTTCTCGGCTTGCTTTATAGCGAATGCTCGATGCAGGCCCGTGAAATCCGATAACCCGTCTATCAACACTCACTGATCGCTTTAGTATGCAGCCACGATCAATGTCAAATACTATTTCCCCGGACCAGATTCGCTCAAGGAGACGAGATTCTGTTTGAGGGTCGTGAACTGGAGTCAGTACCGTAGTGTCAACTTTTATGAAAGCACGGTCTTTTTTGAGCTTTGTGACTTGGTACCGGAGTCTTGTGCGAACAGATTTTCCCGTACTGCCTGGAATGTCAATGACTACGGTGTCTGGAACGGTCCATGTTGTTCCTATCGAAACAGGCTCATCAGGTAACGGAACGACCATCAGGTCACCAGTGTTCGAAGGGGGGCTTGGGGAAAAGTCTTTACGATTTATGACTCGGCCGCATGAGTCGATTGTGAGTTCCGAAAGTGGTTTGCCAAGACCGAGTTGAACACCCCCATAACCATCAGGTGGCGGCTCTGGGCTGTCACTATCCCATCGCATGGCCTTCATCCCGCTTGTACGAGACAACATTTTGACATGGTCTACCAGATGCTCAAGGGTTGCTGTTCCATCCTTCTCAACATGAGTTATTTTCCAAGACTTTGTTGAATCAGTGGCAGTTTCAACATGCTGGGTTGTGCCATTAATTGTTGTTTCAGTAAGTGCTCGATGAGACACCTGCGCTATTATGGTTTCACCGTCATTAAATTTGTATCGAAGTATTTTTGTATTTTTGCTTGGAGAGAGGGTGTCTTCAGCAGAAATGTGCCCAGTACAGGTGAGCAGGATTGTGAGGCAAATAGAAATAAAATATTTCATGTCAATTTTTCTGATGCCGATGATGTGGCTCAAGACTTATGGTAGGCACTACGTGCCGATGTATTCTGCAGACCGCCTCCCCAGGTCAATTTGTCACGGAGGGTAGAGTAGTAGCTGTGCTGGTTTGTTTCGATAAGACAAAATTTTGGCGTGGCGAGCGATATGCAGATTTCGTCCCCTGCCTGAAGTGATAGTAGAAGCCGTCCGTCAACAACGCAGGATGATCCATTGTTTGGGGAGGGAACAATCAAGGTGTAGTTCCGGGATGCCGTATCAACGACCGTTCTGTGGGTGAGCGTGTGCGGGTTGAGAGGAGTAAAAATAAATGCCTCAATTGATTTCCGAACAATAGGACCTCCAGCAGACATGTTATAAGCGGTTGAGCCCACCGGTGTGCTAATAATCAAACCGTCGCCTCGATACACAGTCGCTAAATCACCGTCTACGTAAAGTTCAATTTCGAAAAGAGAGAAGGGAGGTCCGGCAAGAACGGAAGTTTCGTTAAGACCCAAGTCACTTGCAATTATTTTATTTCCACGAAGTACTCGTGTCTCGAACATCATATGCTCGACGAGACGAAATCTTCCTGCAATGAGTTCGTTAATAGCAGGTTCAACTTCATTTGGTGAGAAATCAGCCAGGAATCCGAGGCGGCCAAGATTGACTCCCAGTACTGGTGTCTGTTGGTATCCCATCCACCGGGCAGTCCGGAGAATTGATCCATCACCACCTAGAACAATGACCAGATCAGCATCTTGTGCAATGTTCGAAGAAGTTCCTTCACGAGAATCTGGCTCCCACGCAGATTTATCCGCTACCATCATTTTGATCTTATGGCCGAGACTTTTTAGCAGCTCTTGTAGATCATTCGCCAGCGACTTGGTTTCCAAGACTTCCTCGGGGCCAATCACCGCTATTCGAAGACTCTCAGTGATGGGTTGGCCGGGGAAAAGGCGTTCCGCCGTTTTTTTGCTACTGTCGTCAGTAAGTTTTGATGAAGTCTTTGTGTGATCAGCCATTGATAACGAGCCTGGGGGCACTACCACATTTAATCTATTTCAGTCAGTCTCGAACTGGAGTTGCTACGGCATTTGCCGCGGTCTGTTCTGAAAGTTCTTTGCAAATATTAGCAATTCCGTTGATATCCAGGCTTAGGCTTGAAAGTAATTCGGCCCTGTCGCCATGCTCGATAAAGTGGTCCGGAATGCCAAGTCTTCGAATTGGGCCGGTGTACATATTTGTATTGTGAATGGCCTCGAGAATAGCCGAACCGAAGCCCGCTTGTAGAGCGTTCTCTTCTACAGACACCACCCAAGGGCTCATTTGTATCCGTCTTATCAAAGTTTCTTCATCTAATGGCTTTACGAATCGAGCATTGATTAAGCCCACGCTGAGACCCTCTTCTCGAAGTTTCTCAACCGCCTCGAGACAGGTTCCGGTCAGACTGCCGCATCCGATAATGAGTCCATCTGGTCCGTCAAGGAGTGATTCGCAGTGTCCCAATTCTACAGGTAGTCGGTCTTCACCGAAGCGATTGTTGAGGGTTGGCTCGAGGACGGCTTTCGGGTAGCGAATGGCAACAGGACCATTGTGATTAATCGCCCAAGCAACCATTGATTTGAGGTCATATTCATCCGCGGGAGCCAAGACGACCATGTTTGGAAAGAGTCGCATGTAGCCGAGGTCAAAGACACCATGATGGGTAGGGCCATCGGGACCAGTTAGGCCGGCCCGGTCGAGCATAAAAGTAACAGGTAAGTTTTGTAGGCAGACCTCCTGAAAGATCTGGTCATACGACCGCTGCAAAAAAGTGCTGTAGATATCTACAATGGGTCTGCAACCGGCTTTTGCCTGACCTGCAGCAAATGCAACGGCGTGCGATTCACAAATGCCGACATCGAAAAAGCGGTCAGGGTATGCCTCACGAACAGCCTCTAATTTATTTCCCTGACACATTGCAGCCGTCATGACCGTTACTCGGTCATCTTTTTCCATGCAGTCGGCAATAGCTGAGCTGGCTACATCGGTAAAGCCTCGTGCCGAAGATTTTTTCACTGAAACAATGCAGTCATCATCGTCACACTCGAACGGAGCAGGTGTATGAAAGAAGACGGGGTCATCCTCGGCAGGTTTGAATCCATGACCTTTCTCTGTGAGAACATGCAACAGAATCGGTCCCTCTTCATCCTTAACAAGTTCGAGGTATCTCATTAGATTTGGTAGCGAGTGCCCTTCGACCGGACCAAAGTACCGGACACCAAGAGCCTCGAATAGCATGCCGCCGTGAAGTGTTGCCTTCAGCGAGTCTTTCACGTTGACAAGCATGCGCTCCACAGATTCGCCGACCATCGGCACACCCTTGATGAGGTCTCCAGCTTTGTCACGCAGGCCTCGATACCAAGGGTTGAGCCGTACAACATCAAGATACTCAGCTAAGGCTCCGACCCTTGGGCAGATCGACATACGGTTGTCGTTCAGGATAATGATGAGACGTTTTTTCAAAAACCCGGCATTATTAAGTGCCTCGAATACGATGCCGGATGGAAGCGCTCCGTCTCCGATGACTGCAACGCTGTGGCGATCATCGTGTCCTTGCAACGAGTCTCCACTTGCGAGGCCAAGAGCTGCTGAAATGCTGCACCCTGCGTGGCCTGTCATGAATAAGTCGTAAGGGCTCTCCAATGGGTTTGGGAAACCCATGAGACCACCACGTGTTCGCATGGTATCGAATTTTTTGTATCTTCCTGTGATGAGTTTATGAGGGTATATCTGATGGCCAGTATCCCAGATAAGACGATCCTTACTGAAGTCAAAAACACGATGAAGGGCTAAGCAGAGTTCGACTACGCCTAGGTTCGATGCAAAGTGTGCAGTTCGGCTCGCAGCAACCTGGCACAACGCCTGACGCATTTCGGTCGCAAGATTTTCAAGTTCGTCCGGAGACAGTCCCTGAAGATCATGAGGGGATTCTATTGTTGGAAGGATATTTGCCATTATCTCCAAAAACTCCTGCGTAAAATCATCTAGATCAAATGAACTATCTTTTCTCAATGGAAAACAAGAGTCTACAACATATAGTTGTAGACTGGCGACAGTCCTTCGCGGAGCTATGAAGAAGCCGAAAAGCCTAGGTTTGACGGCTCACAACCCACCTGGCTAGTGCGACGAGCGATTCAGCAGCATCGCCATAGCCCGAAAGCGTCGCCGCCGCTTGCTCCGAAAGGGTCTTGGCTCGCTCTCGGCTGAGTTCTTTTCCAATTACTGTTGGAAAAGTGATTTTCCCTCGATTGGCATCTTTTCCAACACGTTTTCCCATATTTGACTCAGATCCCTCCGCATCGAGCAGATCATCCGCTATCTGGAAAGCAAGACCAAAAGCCTTCCCGTATTCCTCCAGGTCGTGTCTGCACTGAGGACTTCCACCTCCTGCTAGGCAACCAAGTTCAAGCGATGCCAGGAAAAGGCAGCCAGTTTTTCGCCGATGCACTCTTTCCATCCATTGGACCTGCTGGTCGGGTGTTTGTTCAGAGAGATCAGGAACCCACCCTCTCTCTGCAGCCAAATCATCTACCTGTCCACCAACGAGTGATTCTGCACCGGCTGCTTGAGCTAATATCAGGCATGCTTCAGGGACAATTTCTGGAGGCATGCCACTGGCCAGCACCTTGAACGCAAGTGGTTGTAGAGCATCACCACACAATATAGCTGTCGCTTCGTCAAAAGCACGGTGGCAGGTTGGTCGACCACGACGTAAATCATCGTCGTCCATTGCCGGAAGGTCATCATGCACGAGTGAGTATGCGTGGATGATTTCAACCGCAAGAGCAGCTGGAGCAGCTTGCTCCCAAGTCCCGCCGCAGGTCCGCGATGCTTCAAGTACTAAGGCTGGTCGGAGCCTTTTCCCAGGAGCGAGAAGAGCATGCCGCATGGCATCTACCAAACGCGGAGCGGCCTGATCAGAGAAAGAAAGAGCAGATTCAAGTCGCGGGTTGATAAACTCCTGAACAGCAGCAAGAGTTGCTTGAATATGTTGTTGTGAGTGGCTCGCTGAGGCATTCATGAAAGTCTCGGAAAAAGATTCAGTATTGGTTGTTTTATTCATGCCCGGTCATAGCAAAGTACTGCGTGCTATTCTTATTTAATGTATTACAGCACGTGTTCTACGCTCCTGGTGTGGCTTCGTCCATTCCAGGTAGTTGATGTCGAGTCTCGTGGTGACTCGTAGAGATTCTCTGTTTCTTTGGTTGGTCTTCGGCTTTCTCACCCTGTCCCTTTGTTTTTTTTCTTCGTCCTGCTTTTGAAGTGTTATGACCGTTCTCAGGTGCAGTATGAGCACTTTCAAAGACTGGATTTCCATCTTCATCAATTCGTACTAGGGTGACAACTCGCTGCTCTATATCGCTGAGTTCTTCATGCAGTTGGCGTAGTAACGAGACGCCCTGCTCGTACGCTTCGATAGATTCAGTGAGCCCTAATTCTCGAGACTCCATCTGATTGATGACAGCGTCAAGTTTTTCGAGTGAGGCCTCGAAAGACAGTTGTCTTTTATTTCCCTTTGTTTTTTTTTCAGTC
>PKCL01000068.1 GCA_002862165.1 Planctomycetaceae bacterium | reverse complement strand
GCCAACAAGGTTTTCCTGGCTTGTTCGTTCAACATAGAGTTCCTCAAGTACACCCTCCTCGATAATTGCGATGCGGCATTCTTCAGCCTGCGTCACATTAATAAGCATTTCCTGCTTCATAACTATTCTTTCCTTCTATTGATCCGCCAATTCGGGGGCGGCACGAATTTTATGCGATAGTCTCCGCAAGAAGACGTCGTTTCTGATCACGTAAAAAGGCCTTCACGTCCCGGGCACTGTTCATTTCAAGCACCCGTTTTGCGACAGCCTGACAATCGGCGATTGATACGCTTCGAACCGCCTGTTTAATTTCTGGTATTGCTGCAGCAGGTACACTCAGCTCACGAAGCCCAAGACCGAGCAACAACTGGGTGTACATAACACTTCCACTCATCTGACCGCAGACACTCGCAGATATTCCGGCCTCCGCCGCAATATCCAGCGATCTCTTCAATAACCTAAGTACTGCTGGATCACACGCACTGTAAAGATCTGCAACATCTTTATTCCCGCGATCAACAGCCAAGGTGTACTGAATAAGATCGTTTGTTCCAACAGAGACAAAATCAACTTCCTGAATGAACGCATCGAGCATCATTGCAGCAGCAGGCGTCTCAACCATTATTCCGATCTTGAGTTTTGGATTAAAATCAATATCATGCTCAGCGAGATCTTCCATGACATCTGTCAAAACCAATTTCGCTTGGCGCAACTCAATTATTGTTGAGACCAAAGGAAACATGACTCGCACGTCGCCATGAGCGCTCGCTCTAAGAATTGCTCGCAACTGAGTCCGAAACATGGGTAATTGCCGTAGTGACAGGCGAATACTCCGCAGCCCAAGACAAGGGTTTCTTTCCTCTTCGGGACTTTTTTCAGTGAGCATTTTATCCGAGCCCAGATCTAACGTTCGTACCACCATCGGCTTACCATCAATTGCGTCTATGACTTTTCTGTAAGCACGATAATGATCTTCTTCGCTTGGCTCGTGCTGGCTCGTAAGGTAGAGAAATTCTGTTCTATAGAGGCCGATTCCGTCACTGCCTCGTCGCATACACTGCTCTACTTCTTCAGGAAACTCAATATTCCCTCTGATCTGCACTCTCACGCCATCAGTCGTCTCTGCCGGCAAGTCTCGTAATTGCCCGAGGGATGCTGCAACGGTCTCAGCTACTTCAGCCTCAAGCCTGTAGCGAGCAATGGTTTCTTCATCAGGCTGAAGAATAACAACACCTTGGTTGCCATCTAGAATGACAGGCTCACCACCAGAAACATCTGCTAAGAATGGCCCAATACCAACAACCGCAGGTATCTCAAGCCCTTCGGCAACAATCGCTGTGTGGCTGCCCGGACCACCAAGTTCGGTCGCAAAACCTTTCACGAATCGTCTATCGAGATTTGCGGTCTCACTGGGTGTCAGATTATGAGCAAGAATTACAACTGGCTCAGAAATCGAGGCCAGTGTTTCTCTTCGCTGCCCTAAGAGATTTCGTAGGAGACTTTTTTCAATGTCATAAATGTCGTGTGCACGCTGCGCGATATGGTTATCAAGTTTTTGAAAAACCTTGGCATATCTTCGAAGCGTTCGGCTCACTGCATATTCTGGCCACCAATTACGATCTCGAACTGCGCTTGTAAGTTCCTCCTGCAGACGTTGATCATGAAGCATTGCCAGATGAGCATCAAAAATAGCGGCATACTGCTCACCAAGTTCGCCCCGGACCGCATCACGGTTTTTTTTGATTTCGGCAGTAGATTCAGCAACAGCGTTGGACAATCGCTGAAGTTCAGTATCAACAGCGCTTCGGGCGACGAAGCGTCTTGGAATACGAAATCCCTCACTGTCGAGAACGAGTGCCTCGCCGATTGTTACTCCCGACGAGACCGCAATACCTTGTAGTTTAAGCATGGGCGCCGGCGACAAAGGCGACATCCGTTTTCGTAGGGAGATCGGTTAGCGACAATATTCGCCTCAACAAACGATCAACATCCTACTCTTCGGGCGCCTCGTGTCGCGCGTCTCCTTTTGTTATTTATTTGTCAGCAATGCCTACCGTCAAGAAGGCATCAACCATATTAAGATAAAAAACCAGTCGGAACCGGCTCCTTATCAACTGTTTGTATTCCTCTCAGCAACACCTTCACAGGTTGCTGTATTTATCCTGGCCGAACTGCCAGAAACATGTCTTTCCTGTTGTGTCTTTTCAGTATTTAAAATTGTACTTGATTCGTTCGAAGCAAATTTTTTATTAAAAAGATTCCCGATCGCATCAAGTGCCTCACGAGCATCCGGACCAGTTGCTTCAACCACTAGGTGCGTGCCTTCTTCAGCAGCTAAGGTCAGTAGATCCAAGATGCTTTTGCCGTCAACCCGCTGTGATTTTCCAATGAATTCAATGCGTGACTCCCACCGCTGGGCTTCTCTTGCCACCAAATCTGCTGGCCTGGCATGCAAACCTTGCTCATTGGTAACGACAACCTCACATGAATGAGTCTCATCGATCGGGTTTTCTGTGCGTCCTGTTGTCATCCGTTTTCTACTTCAAAGGTAATGAATTCTTTGTATCGAGTCGATATTACGAGGCTATGCTCTGGGCATCTGCATCTTCTAAAAGACGCCACACCTCCTGTGGCCCACCTGCCTCTTTCAACGTCTTGCAGAAAGCATCATCTCGCAATTGGCGTGATATATTTTCCAAAGCTCTCAAGTGATCTCCGGGCCGATCTGGAGGAGAAACAAGAAGGAAAAAGAGTTGGACGGGTTCTCCGTCTAGACTCTCAAAATCGACGCCACGTTCACTGATTGCAACTGTTCCAACAAGTCGGCTTACGCTCGGATGTTTTGTATGGGGAACTGCCACTCCACGTCCAATGCCCGTACTACCAAGGTCTTCACGTTTCATAATTGCCTTGACAATACTGTCCATTTCACTTGTTGCAATTTTTTCGGCATCAACTAAAGACTGCGTCATCTCGCGAATAACGCCTTCTTTTGAGTCCGCAACAATACTTGGGCGAATTGCTTCGACCGAAACAAAATCTGAAAATTTCATAGCTGTTTTGTATCTACTCCGATGAGATCAACTTCTTCGGACTGTTTGAACGTTCTTATGATCACGCACTTTTTCTTTATGCTTCCGCAATTGCTGCTCTAATTTCTGCACTGCACCATCAACGCTCCGCCACAGGTTCGGTGAGGTCTCATGACTTACAAGATCATGAAAATGCTCTGCTGATGCAATAATTTCAACTGTAGGAAGAGATGTATTAGCAAGATCAACTGTGACACCTAAGGAGGTAATTCGATCGAAATACCTCTTCAATCGCGAAACTTTTGCAGAAATTTTTGACTGCGAAGCAGCGCTTAGATGGCCGTGTCTAGCGGAAACGTTGATCTGCACGAAATCAATCCCTTCTGAACAGTATCCATGCTATTGTGCGATGCTTTTGCTCACTCACTGATAGCACTTGTTTATTAAAGTCACCCACGGCAAATATTCGTGAGCGACATTTTCTCCTTGCAGGAAATGCTGCAGGTCATCTGATCAACCAAGTCGTGACGAGGTTAGCGTCTGCCAAGCGTCCGAAAACCGTGTCCTTCTAATCGATAGAGCATAAACCAGCCGGAGTACTGGGACAAACGCCTGCTGTTTCACCGGTTCAAAAAGAGAAATCTAGCTATATTGCACAAATAGTGGCCGCCGTACGATCAGAGGGATTGCCGCACGAGAAGTCCCTGCTCATATCTCTGCCGCCACCAATCACTACCCTCAGCCAATTGCTCTTCATTCCAGTCCGCTCGATATTTTGCTACATCCGAGGGCGTTTCTACAAAAAGTTCACGCAACCACTGAATCGCATATCTTCGAAAAATAATATTGTCATCCTCAAGCAACTCGATGAGTTTTAGTGTCTGGATATCGAACGACTCTTGGTGGAGTGTACGTGTCGCTAAGCCGACGATAACGTCTCCCTGATCTGGATTTACATGCTCTCGCAATGATTTTTTTACTGCCAGCGACAACGTCTTGTCGGCCAATGCAGCAGGAATGGACTGTCTTTCGAGTTGTGCCCACAGTTCCGCAGATGGACCAGGACCTGGTCGCGGAGAAGCAGCTAACAGTTCTACGACTTGATCATACCAACCCAGTAAAGCAAGTGTTTCGGTAGCAATCATGCGATTCTCAATTCGAGAACTATCCGACAATTCAATTAATGACTTCAGAAGTGGCTGGGGTTGCGTGATTGCTTCAGCAAGAGCCTCGCTTGCTGACTTCTCAAGTCTCGTAAATGATCGCGTTGATACTGCCCACGGTGGCAGAGAGTCTACAATCCGACGACTTGCTTCTAACGGACTGGTTTCTGACCATTCAAGAATTTCTTTGGGAGCCAATTGAAATTCCTCGGAGAGCCCTCGGAGTGGCCTTGCCACAGCAAGTCCTCCCGGCTGTGTCTGCCTCCACAACACTGGCCTCTCTTGTGCGATGACTCTCGCAACTTGAATCTGCTTTGTTTGCCTCGCTGCCAACATGTTTTCTGGGGCTCTAGAAACATTGATCGTCACACTACCTGATAGGCCAGACAAAATGATTCCATTGAGTCCGCCAGCAGCGATGCCGATTTGATCAGTATCATTTCCCGAGCGAATTATGATACTTCCGGAAAGCAATTCAATGCGTGGCTTCTGAAGACTATCCAGTTTAAAAATTGCATGTGTCCGAGGTTTCATCCGAACGGTCACACCACCTACATCCAGCACAGGGCTCAAGCCGGGAGGCACTTGAACCTCTTCGTAAACCCGTAGCGTTGATTCCGCTGGCAACGCCAGCCAACCATCCAACTCATCCCGATTTGTGAGTCGATTGCGATGAAGAACAGCAGCCCATCCAATATTCGCGTCACTCTCCAGAAACCCTAAAATTGGCTGTTCGAGATTTGAAGCGGTGACATCACTATTCATACCACCCAAATCAGCATCTTTATCTAACGAGATGGATGGAACATTGGGTACTGAACCCGAAGGCACTCCGATAGCCATGGCTGTCCCCTGAGGCACTTGGACATCAGTGACCATTGACGAATTCGATGCCGCAACCGTTCCTACCGCTGGGGAAGCTGACTCTTTTTGAATCGGAACTTCTTGAATCGATCCCTGTGTTGCTGCATCCTCAGAAGCCTGAGGCTTTACCACGCTGTCACTACTGACCAATGGTTCGACGGCTGGCTGAACAACTTCTTCACCAGATAATTCTTTAGCGCGTTCGTTCGCATCAATAGCCTGTCTAGCTTCTGCAACATCTTTAGAGCCCTGGTCAATTCCTTGCATTGATAGATCTGATAACAGCGGCTGTTGAAGTGCCTGCTGCTGAACGGCGTTGTTCCCAAAAGTGTTAAATAACTGAAAACCAAAGACACTCACAAGCAGAAAGAGCAAGGTGACCGCTACAATGATTGCGAATGGTGCAATGCGTTGCTTTTTTTCCCGTGATTCCATCACACATTGTGATATTTCAGCATGTGGTTTTGCATCAATTGCGTCTAGCTCTTCTCGTATCGAACGAGCATTGTATACGTCAGTAACCTGCCCTTCCTGGCTTAGTAGCAGAGAAGCCTTTGCTTCTGTTAACCCCACCAACATCTGACACTCGTTTAAAGGCAATACCTCTATTAGCCCTTGCTGCCCGAGCATCTCTGAAAGAATATGGTGGCACTCGGCTGCCTCACACAACTGCACATCGGATTCGATACAATTCGACTCAAAGGGACCAAGGCAGTCCTCCGGCAAGGCATTGTCTAGAAATTCTGCCATGCTGTTTGCGCTTGCAGCTAAACCAGTTGCATCAACTTGTGGTGATGGCATATCAAGATTTCCAAGCACCCTTTCAATTCGTTGCTCAATTTCTTGGGCAGCAACATGAGACAAAACTTTTTCATTAAGATCTCGCTGATCTGCCTCCGAAAGCATGTGATCTCGCCACGCCAAGAGAGTTCTCACGGTCAATCGCATTTTGAATGCCTCAAGTCTGGTAGCCGTAGTGCAAGACTTTAACCAACGAAGAACGCTACGCTAATAATCATTCGAATGCTGGTAGTTATTCAAATTGAGACAACGTGTGTTCACTACTTGTATTAGTGTCGATTCCCGACGAAATCCGTACAAAAAACACAACTTCTTCTACTTCCTCGTGGGAAACACCAGTTTTGCAGTGAAGCCGAACCATACGAGGAGTAAATCCGTAGAAAATACACGACAAATCTCCATAAATCATCCGTTGGCTAAAAAAATGCTTCAGTCAGCAAATTACTCAATTCGAAGACCTGAAATGAACATATCTCACAGCACTATTACTTCGATTGAAAATCTGAGAGATTCTGCATTGCTAAGGCAGGCATCCGGATACATTGAACTCGCTGAATTCAACATGGCACCAGAGAATGGTGTTTCATCACCAGCAAAAAAATTGCTGCAGAATGCTATCGAACTACTCGATCGACTCTCGCCGGCACACGACTCTGGAAATGCCCTGATTCTAAGAGCCGAAGCACTTCGAGCACTTTGTCACTTTTCCGATGCTCTTCCCTACTATCAACGATTAGTTTGCAAAAACCCCCATTCAGTGGCAGGCTGGCTTGGGTTTGGTTGGTGCTTGAAGCGATCAGGGAAACTCTCGGAGGCGATTGACGTACTTGCCGATGGCATGAATTATTGTGATAAGGAACCGGCGCTTGCATATAACCTGTCCTGCTATCACTCACTCGCCGGCAATGTCCGCACTGCAGTTGAATATTTGACCAAAGCGATTGCCTCGGATAATCGCTTTCGATCACTCACAAGTTACGAAAGTGACTTCGATTCCATTCGTAATGACCCACAATTTGTCGCCGTGATCGAACAGACTGTATAACAGTCCGTGTAGAGAATGCATAGTTTTTGCTCTGCAAGTCCCCTTCACCAATTATTCAGCTAAAGCAATCATTCAGCTGAAGAAAGTTCGGTTCTGAATGTCATGACAAATCCGGCACTCCAGGAAGTCATCGCTCTTCTGGGTCATCCGGCGGCGGGTAATCCTGCGCAGTTTCTTTTCGAAAGAGTTGTTGCACGCGACTCACTTGATTGGAAATTTTTAACTCTCGAGGTGGCACCAAGTCGTCTCGCTGACGCGCTCATTGGTGTTTCAGCAATGGGCTTTTGCGGCTGCATGCTTGCTCCCCCATTACAAGAGTCTGCGATTGGTTTAACCACATCAGCAAGCCCGGCCGCTAAGTTTGCAGGGGGCTGCAATCTTCTTGAATGCACGAAGGATGGTCAACTTATTGGACATCTCACACTTGGTCGAGGTGCATTAGATTCAATTCGATTGCACGCCGACCCAACAACAGCGAATATTCTTCTCCTCGGAACAAATCTTCTGTCACGTTCTCTTGCGCTCGAATTGACACTTGCAGGAACTTTGGGCATTACGATTGCTGATCCTTGGGATGCACAAGCTTCAGTTCTAACAGACGCTATTAATGCAATTGAAGGAGGCAATGCGACAGCTGTTGAAGACGCATTGACTCTGTCTTATGAGTCTATAGATATCGTGATTGCCACAGAAGAAAATCGACTCTTACCAACCGAATTTAAATTACCAAAATTTCGTGAAGATCTCGTTGTTGTCGACACATCACTTGACCCAAAAGCCTCTTCAATAATCAAGGAAGCTACAGCTGCAAACTCTTGTCAGATTGATGGCCTCGAAGTCACTGCAGCTACGATGGCGATTAATTTTCGTGACTTAACAGGTTTTGAGCCCGACACCGAAGCTCTTCGGGAAGCACTTGATGAGTTTCTTGATTACTAACTGATTGTGACATCCACTTCAGAACACTGCAAAATTATCCCGTAATTCGGTTGATTTTTTTGATGACTGCAGTTGCACTGCTGCGAATTTCTGCAACAGGATCTTCCCTTAAATCCTTAATCAGCGTGATAACGCCTGTAGGCGGTGGCTGGTTTGTTGCGTCAACGAGCATTGTCACACCACGCAAGGCATTCACAACTACAAGAGCTCGCTTATACCGCTCTGATTGCATTTCATCAGCAGATGCCTTGTTGCTCAATACAACATCTTGAAGCGTCAACATCTCAGACAGGGTCTCGTATGCATCTGTCTGCCCCAACCTCGCCAAGCCGAGTGCCGCATTCGACCGAACGTCACTTGCCGGATCCCCCATTAATCGAAATAGACTCTCAACGCTTTTTTCTCCCCCGAGAACACCTAATGTAAAACTGCATGCATTTCGCACACCCGAATCGGTCGATCTTGATGCAGCTACAACTGCATCAACAACATTGTCCTGTTCTCTAAAAGATCGGCCTGTGTTCTCTAGATTAGACGATAAGACCGCCAAGGCCTCGACTGCTGCTTGAGTCGTTGCATCGTCATTTGTTTCCTTCACTCGCCGAACAAGTGCGGGCGCTGCCTCCGGTACGGTAAACTCTCCTAACGCTCGACACAAATAGAGCCGCAATGTTTCTGATTGCTCACCAATCCGCCCGCTATCAACTTCATCATCAAGAATGCTACCCAATTCAGAGGCCATTTTTGTATCTGATTTAAGCCCAGACCCACTTGGACCACGAAGATCATTTGCCAGATTGAGTGCTGCCTGCCACCGGCCTTCATTGGCTCGGCGAAGCGTACGTACGTACGCCTGCGGGTCATTCCCAAGGTGAGCTAACCAATGAAACGATAACCAGACACAGACAATAATGGCTACGATAATTCCTGGAACAAGAAATAACTGCACCAAGAAAGCGGCACTAGGTGGTTCAACAGGCGGGAGACTGTCATCAGGATTCATTTGTTGATTTGGAGACGTTGCCATGAATTATAAATCTAAAAAGTGAGTGGATAAATCTAAGGGGTCTTCGACGATGTGGCAATGACGGCCACGCTCCTCAATACCTAACATGATAGACTCTTCATCTAGAAGGTGCCGTATTGTGACAAAAATAAACGGAAGTAACGCTCAGTGGCTTGATGAATCAACACTTCCCCCACTGATTACCGCTGCCGAACAGCTTGCCGTCGACGAGGCATTCTTAAATGAGGCCGAATCGGGCTATTTGAAGAATCCTGTAGTGCGTACGTGGCAGGCAACTGCTCCCGCAGTCATTCTTGGCTCATCAAGCCAATTACACAAAGAAGTGAATTCTGACGTCTGTGCCAAACGTAACATTCCCGTGCTACGCCGGCCGAGTGGTGGTGCAACGGTCATTCTCGGTCCTGGCTGTGTTATGTGGTCTGTCATAGCTCCCTTTAAAGACGTACCATCACTTGATGCTCTACACGCCTTCATGCTCGAACCTCTGGCTCAAGCACTTTCCCAAATAGGGCCACCTGTTGCACGAGAGGGGACTTCTGATTTAGTCATCTCCACTGCTGATGGAGTTAAAAAAGTTAGTGGAAATGCTCTCCGCGTACGAAGACACAGCGTCCTTTACCACGGTACTCTTTTAGATTCATTTCCGCTTGGACTTGTTGGACAACTCCTTCAGCATCCCCCTCGAGAACCGCAATATCGAATGGAAAGACAGCATGACAAATTTTTGGCCAATCTCTCGATTGGTCGCAAAAAAATTAACAAGGCGGTACAAACTGCATTTTCCGCTTGGACTTTCAGAACAAACTGGCCGCGTGATCAGGTGCATAGACTCGTAGAATCACGATACGGACAATCTGACTGGACAGAACGCCTTTGATCTCTGCAAAACCGGTTGCTTTCAAATACCCGGCATGTGCTCTCTCCGTGGATCAAGTTCCCCAGAAATGTTTGTCCAGCCCTAGTTTCCAAGCCCTATCATCATTTGTGAGAAGATGGGACGAGATGGGGGATCAGGGCGAATAATCAGGCTTGGCTTGTAAGCATGATTCGACTTCATCAGCTATGCCGAATTTTAAATAACGGCTGAGTAGAAGATTAGTCAAAAACTAGACTTCCGCTAGGGCAGGTTAGAACGCTACGGTTTCCACCTTCCGGTATGACATGAGGTCATCCAGGTTTTTATCGCAACAGGAGGTTGCTGCAATGCATTTACATTTGAACGCCGCGGATGTGCGCGACATGGTAAGCCGTCTGTTTGTAGACCTAGGTGCGGAAACTGAAGATGCCGTCGATCTGCAAGAAAACATTCGCATCGATCGAGGCCGTTGTGTTGCACGGTGCTATCGAGTAACAGAAATGTTCGCAATGTGGCTAATCGACTGTGGCGTTGTGCAGTTTTATAACGCTGATGGTGAAATGCTTCATACGGTCAATCTTTTCAACGACCTGCAACCGCAGCGAGTTGCCGCATAATTCGGTCCCCTTGATTCTACGGGGTACGGCCCTCATGCCGACCAATACAGCACCACAACCGCGGCTATCGATCATCATTCCAGCACCTGGAGATGAGGCAACTCTCGAGGAAACTCTCGTGAGCGTCCTTGAAAATCGACCCGAAAATTCAGAAATTGTTGTTGTGCTCGGCTTTGGATATCACGATCCGTGGAGCGTTGGTGAGGAAGTCCGCTTTATTCAGGCACCTATTGGTTCCAACCGTGTCGCGTGTATCAATCTTGGACTCGCCGCGAGTACTGGTCGCATTGTTCATATTTTAGCAACTGGATGGCGTGCAACTCCATTCTGGACTGACGTAGCGGTCGAGCATTTCAATAACGAGCAAGTCGCAGCCGTCGTTTCGCTTGAAGTTGCATCTGATGACACCGATCGAATAGTAGCAACTGGTATAGAAGTAGGCCGCGGTGGCAGACGTGTCATGCTCCGACCGCGGGGTGATACCTCACGCGTTCAAGGCTTTCACAAGGAAGATTATCCCTCGCCCTCTGGCCCGACACTCGAAGCAGGGTTTTGGAGTCGCCAAATGATTGACCGACTCCTGTTTGGTTTTTGTCCTGCGTGTGGCGATGAATATGCAGACGCTGATATGGCGATATCGTTACACGCGACAGGCGGCCGCGTTGTTTTTGAACCAACATCAAAGGTTATAGCAGCGCCCGAGCGACATCGTCCGCAACCAGCATTCAAAGCTGGTTTATATGGAGAGCGACTTTTCTGGCGATCAATTGCAGCTGAACCGATACTGCAAAGCCTGATGCTACACATTGTCGAAATTCTTCGCCATGCAATAGTACGAGCACCACTTGGCACCCTGCCTGTTTTAGTAGGAAGATTCGTAGCACTCCTGCAATTTGGAATGTATATCCCGCGGTTTCGTGAACTCTCGGGACTCATGCAAAGCCAGGCAACGAAAGTAGTACAAAGATCAAATGAAGTCTCCTTAAACTCCAGTCGTCTACTTCGATACGACGAGGGGCATGTCCGCACCAGTCGACCGCACCGCCGCAGAAAAATACAGCTCAAGCGAAGCGCCTGACATTGCGTGGCAACTCTAATGAATTATCGGAAACAGACGTCGCAGCCTCATCGGCAAATTGTCTTTCTTCGTGAACACAAGGACATCGACTCGCCTTTCACAGATCCGAGTAAGTGCAACTCATTGGCTGTATACATTTGACCAATGGATTACGAGTCCTTCGGTTCGGGCAACAAACCCCTGAACCTGCATGCCGACAGTTCTCTCACTCACATTCATGCTGAACGCATTCGTCTCAACAAAACGCCTTACAAGGCGAGTGTTTTCTTGGCTGTATTAGCAATGTGCTAATACAAAATATCTCGAGCCGTAACTAAAAAATCCTGAAGGAATCATTGACCACAACAATTCTTTTCTAGACCTCATGCTCATGATAACTAAGCTGCCTAAAAAGAGACTACTTGCTCTCTTTTTCCTTGGTTGTTGGTTTTTGAATGCCAAGCAATTCAAGAAGACTCGCATGACCAGCAATCGCTTTGTTAATTGACAACTGAAGGCTATCGACAGTTGACTTTGCAGCCTTTGCATCAATCGGTTTTTGAATCGTAATTTTATTGAGATCCGCGTGGTGCAATCGTGCATCCTGCAAATGACCTTCTATTTCTGAGATGGACTCGACGCCTTCCTTATTTTCATGGGATGAAAGCTGGTTTTTCATCTGACTGAGGTGCTGCTGTGTTTTATTAAGGTGATTTCCAATTGAATCATGAGCTATACGAGCAACAGATGGGTCTACTGTCGTAGTTGTTGAAAGATAATTGCTGTAGTGCGTTGCATGAGACTGAGCACCGTATAAGTGACTATGAGAACTGTGACCGTGATATTCTGAATAATATCCAGCTGCTTTTGAGCCTGCATGTTTCCACGACTGGGCACTCGCAGAAGATACTGAAGCCACAGCACAGAAGCCAATAACTAAAAAACACAGATGACGGAACATGTGGTACCTCCAGGTCAATTAAATTTGCAACAACAAACCATTTCTTAGCATAAGAAATTGATAAACTAATTTTATACTACATTTTTTCTATCTTTCACTCTTTTTTCTATCTTTCACCCATCGTACGGTGTGGTTTCCTTTCAAACGCTAATACTGTCCATCGGATACAGCACCGCAGAAAGTCGTACACCGAAAAGGTACTCTGGCAATGAATATGAAGTGTCATCGAATCCCACTCATTCTGCTGACTGTAATCAGTTTTTTCAGCTCATGCACCGTTTTTGCAACTGAAAGTCGCCCCAACGTTGTTGTCATCTTGGCAGATGACCTAGGACTTGGTGATATCAGCTTCTACGTTCAAACCATTCAGAATAAGACGCCGGTTGTTGAGACTCCTACCCTCGACAGTCTCGCCTCAAACTCGCTCTGGTTTACTGACGGGCACTCAGCCACGTCGCTCTGTGCTCCAACTCGTTATGCCGTTATGAGTGGGAACAACAACTACCGTTCTTATGCTCCGTGGGGTGTCTGGAGTACTTTTGGAAAAACTGCTTTTAAAACAGGACATGCAACGCTTGGAACTGTCGCCCGTGACGCTGGCTACAAAACTGGATTTATTGGCAAGTGGCACTTAGGTGGTGACTTCCTCATTCCCGGCCAGACAGAATTTTATCGTGGCCCAAAGAATGGTGATCTTACCGGGAAGGTTGATCTAACTCGGTGGATTTCAGGTGGACCAAAAGATTGTGGTTTTGATTATGACTTTACATCTCCATGCGGAATTCAAGGTCCAATTTATTTGCTTTATGAAAATCAGACGTGGAGTCCACTCGCTGCTGACTCACAAATGATTTATCTCAATGAAGACACTGCCATTCATCCGAAAGACATCACCGACAAGGGGCCCGGCCTAGGCGACTCCCAGTGGGATTCCCGTGAAATGGGCCAGCGACTATCAGCGAAAGCAGTCGACTTCATAACGGATGCCAGCCAAGGCAGCCGACCGTTTTTTTTGTACTACTGCTCACCAATGGTTCACCTACCACATTGTCCCCCGAAATTTTTTGATGGGAAAAAGATTATGGGGCAGACACCCACAAACCACCTTGACATGCTTCTTGACCTTGACATGCAGATCAAACGCATTGTCGACGCCCTGCACGCAACTAATGAATACAACAACACCCTGCTCATCATCACCTCAGACAATGGTGGTCTCGCTGATCAGCCCGCTGGAAAAAAAGGCCATCAATCAAACGGCGGATGGAGAGGCAACAAAAACTCTCCACTGGAGGGAGGACATCGCGTTCCCTTCTTCGCAGTATGGCCAGACCAGATCTCTCCCGGCATCACAAAAGAACTGGTTAGCAATCAGGATATTATCGCAACACTAGCCGCCTTAGTGGGTACAAAACTCATGAACAACCAGGCCTTGGACTCAAACAATTTACTTCCCTTATTTACAGGCAAGGGACTCTTCGAGGAAAGAAATGTCTTTCTGCAGCAGGCAGGCTCACAGTGCGAAGTCATGATTCGAGAGACGCCTTACAAATTAATCATGCAGAGTGATCAAAAACGCACTCACTTCACACCAACAAAGCTTTTTAATTTACAAAATGATCCGCACGAAGACACGGACCTTCTTGGAGTGCCGAACTATCAGTTCATAATGCAGTCGCTCTTGTCAAAATACAAAAATACGGTTGAAACAGAATATCCAACAGTCCCAAGCCGTTACGAAAACAACATCGACAGAGAGTGATGTTCTTATTTGCATGGTTTCGCCGTTGCCGAATATGTACCAAACCACAAATCAAAAAAGCAATCTGTCGTACTACCGTGTCCTACTGAATTCTTTTATCCCAAGTTACACAGAAATGTAATTACATGAACAAGATAATTTTTCAAACTGCAGTACTACTTACTGCATTCGGTATAAATTTTTATATTTTCCCTTCAGATATAAGGGCTGAAGTGTACGAGGTTCGAGGATACATCATTGGTGACAATGGTGATGAAGAAGTAGTCGACCAGTACCTATCGAATGCTCTGTTACCTTGCCTAAAACGTCACGGTGTCGGACCTATTGGCGCTTTCACAAATGCTCCGAGTGATAAGACCGGGACCAAGACAACCTTTGTGATCATTCCCCACACTGACCCCTTGGCAATGGTGCAGAATCGTGAAGTTGTTCAGTCTGACCAGCAGTATCTGGGTGATGCAGCAGCTTTTTTTTCGCATGGCAATCGGGACAAAAGCTACCAGCGAATTTCAAGTGAGCTTTTGGTTGCTATGGACTGCTGGCCGAAGATAAAAGTTCCATCAAGTGTCACGACAAACAAAAATCGTGTGTATGAACTACGAACATATGAAAGTGCTCATGAAAAATTGGGGCAACTTAAAGTGGACATGTTCAATAACGGTGAGGTGCCGATTTTCCTCGACTGTGGAATCACTCCGATTTTTATCGGGCAAGCTGTGATTGGCCCGTACACCCCAAACCTTACCTATCTGACAATGTACCCCAGTGAAGAATCACGAATTCAGTCTTGGAAAGCGTTCCGAGAACATCCCGCCTGGAAAGTTCTTAGTAAAGTGAAAAAGTATGAAGGGACAGTCAGTACGATTCATAAGTATGTTCTGGTACCAAAAGCTTATTCAGAAATGTGACGAAATGAGCCAATCTGCCCAACAGCATCAATCAGATTTGGTCGGTTTGGTGAGTTCATTTAAAAGCTTTTGCTCTTCTCCGAATACCTTGCGAAAAGGACTGTAAATTGTTTCATCCGATGTCCATCGTTTGGGCTCCGGGTCAGGCTCTTTCAGCATCCCCAAGGGATAGTCACGACCACGCATACTTTCATCAATTGATGCAGAGAACAAGGCATACTCACGCATCAAATTTTGGAAAATAATTGGCTTTTCCTGAGCAATGCTTTTGGACTCTGTAGGATCAGCTACAAGATCGAACAGTTCCTGAGACTCTTTGTTCTGCTTGGACTTCTTTGTGTTTTTGGACGTGTTTAAGATAACTAACTTATATCGCCCGTGAATCCAGGCACCACCACCGTTCCAGCGAAAACCCATCGGCTTCTTGCGTTCACTGGACTCACCATCAAAGAGTTGGCACAAACTAATACCATCGTGTACCGGCAGCATGGTTCCTTCTGGAAGCCCCACAACCTCGAGAATCGTTGGAAATATATCGACTGCGCCAGCCTGAAATTGAGAGATTTTCGGCTCAATTCGTGACGGCCACTCAATAACTGATGGGACTCGCAACCCTCCCTCGTAGAGCGTTCCCTTGGAACCACGCAATGGCACCATGCCGTC
>PKCL01000260.1 GCA_002862165.1 Planctomycetaceae bacterium | reverse complement strand
TGTTTTCTACACGGCTCTGGAAGATGGAGTTCCCAGTGGAATGGTGGGTCACCAACACTTACCGATCTTTTTTCTAAAGAAATGGAGTCCCTTCTTGGTCCTCGTCGAAAAAAAGGTGAGGAACTGACCCAGCACCACAAAGACATCGCTGCCTCTATGCAAGCTCGATATGAAGAAGTCTTATCAAATATGTTGCATTGGCTCCACGCAAAAACGGGTACTGAACAACTGTGTCTCGTGGGTGGTTGTGGAATGAATAGTGTGGCAAATGGAAAAATTTTTGAGATGTCTCCTTTCCGTGAAGTTTATGTACCTCCGCAACCTGGTGATGCTGGTGGTGCAATTGGTGCTGCGGCATACACATATTCATCGATTGGGAAACAAGCATGCGTTCCAAATCCTCAGCATGCATACCTCGGGCCATCTTTTGATGACACGACCATCGAAAAAGTTATCCAAGAGCATGATATTTTAGACAACTCTGAATTCGTCCATCATTATTGCGAGAGTGATGAGTCTCTTTGCAAAGAAATTGCGGCTGATATTTCTGAAGGGAAAGTTATCGGCTGGTTTCAAGGCCGAATGGAATGGGGGCCACGTGCACTCGGAACCCGCAGTATTTTGGCAGACCCACGTCGATCTGACATGAAAGATATTCTCAATCTAAAAATTAAAAGACGTGAATCATTCCGGCCCTTCGCGCCTTCAATATTGCGAGGATACGTTAAAGACTACTTTGAAACCGATTATGAAGTGCCTTTCATGTCGATGGTGTTTCAGATACGGGAAGACAAACGAAGTGACCTTCCTGCCGTGACGCATGTGAACGGTTCTGGTCGACTTCAAACAGTCGATAAGGATGACAATCTTTTATACTGGAAGCTAATTGACGCATTCCGAGAGGTCACTGGCGTACCAATCGTTCTCAACACGTCATTTAATGAAAATGAACCTATTGTGTGCAAGCCGGAAGAGGCACTTGCCTGCTTCTTAAGGACAAACATGGACACCCTGGCTCTTGGTCATCATATTATTCGTCGTACAGACACAGAATAAGGAAGCACCATGAGTGTGCAAGAAAGGGTTCTCATCACTGGTGGGTCCGGTTTTATTGGAACCAATTTGATTGACTATCTGCTCGACCAAGGCAGTGATGTCTGTTCCGTCGATATCGTTGAACCACAAAAAAAAAACCATCAAGCATATTTTTCCCATATCGATCTGCTCAACAAGGAAAACTTGAAGGAAATCTTTCTGAGTTTTTCTCCAACCGCTGTCATACATCTTGCGGCCAGAACTGACATCACAGAACACCGTGATATTCATCACTACGACGTCAACACGATTGGTACTGAGAATATCATCGAGGCAGCCAATGCAACTAAAACAGTACAACGCATAATCTTTACTTCGACCAAACTCGTCCATCGAAACGGGTATTATCCGACATCACCTGAAGATTACTCTCCAGAGACGCTTTACGGAGAAAGTAAAAAAATCGGTGAGCAGGCTGTAAGGGCCTGTGATCTTCGAGGGTCAGAATGGTGTATAGTCAGGCCCGGTTCTATTTGGGGGCCCTGGTTCAAAGCACCATATCGAGGGTTCTTTGAAAGGATCATTGCCGGCAAGTATTACCACATTCGCTCAGCCGACACTCCCAAAGTCTTCGGCTATGTTGGAAATACAGTTTTCCAATTACATGCCCTGCTCACCGCACCACCGCAAGATTTCCATAAGAAAACATATTATCTCTCTGATTATCAACCGTTTGTCATTTCTGAATGGGCTACAATCATCCAAAAACTTGCCCACTCACCGACGATCAAAACACTACCAGAAGGGCTCATAAACCTCGCTGCTAAAGTTGGTGACGGCATGCGATTTTTTGGCTATTCAAATCCGCCATTATCCAGTTTTCGACTTCAAAATATGCGGACAGAAACTGGCGGCATGCCACTTGAAAAACTCAACACAATTACTGGTGAGTTGCCTTACTCTCTTAAAGAGGGATGCTCTGAAACGTTGGCTTGGTTAGCCAAGAAGGACTACGACGCTTTTTGAATTCGTACTTAAGTGTCGGCTGTATATTCTAACGAGGTTTTTTTCTTATGATCCGCGCCATAGTAAAATTCAACCAAGAAATTAGCAGAGCATTGGTTCAATACTTACCAAATATTTTTGGATCAAGCCGGAATGCATCAAAGGATCTCACTTCTAGAATCGAGTATGCTGTCGCTGAGATTAAGCCACAGATTGTCCTGGAAATAGGTGGTGTTGACCGGCCTTTATTAGAGAAAAGTTCATCTTATAAATATCTCGGTATGGATATTGATTTTCGACCAGATTGCAATCTGATTTATGATGAATTTTTTGTTCAGTCGATAGAAGAAAAGTTTACCCAGAGATCGGATCTCATCATTTCTAAGACTCTGCTAGAACACGTAAAAGATAATAAAAAGAGTATTAACAATATGCATAAGGCCCTGAATGATGGCGGCTTAATGATCCACTATGTCCCATCAAAATACCATCCCTACTCTCTACTTTTACGGCTTGTTGGACATCGATTACAGAAAATCTTGATTAAGGTATTACGACCTCAAGCGGCAGACGTGAGCGGGTATCTAGCATTTTTTAACTTATGTTCCCCATGCCAAATGCGAAAAGAATGTGAAAAGGCAGGCTTTAAAGACATAAAAATTTCATGCTATTACAGGGCAACGGACTACTTTTCTTTTTTTGCACCCACATTCATCCTTGTTGCACTCTGGGAAAATATCTGCGCAAAATTCTGCCTTGAAAAAATGGCCGCGGGCTTCATTATTGAAGCAAGGAAATAGCTGCTATTTAAATTCATAGCTTGAAGCAAATTACACTGCCATTAACACCAGAAGATAGTTTGTTATGGCTATGATTTATTGACTAATACTGTCTACAAACTTTGTTCCGATAAAGTCATTGTCTTTAACATGAATAATCTTTTTGAACCCTGAATTATTCAACCATTGCTTGATTTCACTGGGCACATGACCACTCTGATAGCTCGTCGAAATCGCATCAAATGTTTCAAGAATCATCCACTGATAGTCTGGCAAGAAAGCCGTAGGAAAAATTGCCCGCAGTGGATACGACAATGGCCTCCATATCTTTCCTAGAATAAAACCTAGAGTTCCAAATAGATAAGAATATATTAATGGAGGGTAGTGGCCACATACAGGCCGTAATTTGATAAAAATGTTCCGCCAAAAGCAAACCATTGGATACGTATAGAAGCCTTTGGCAGCATAAACCCGAATGGCGAACTCACCATCATTTTTTAGCACTCCAAAAACTTCTTGCACGCCTTTTTCTGGTGATGGAGTATGGTGAAGAACACCTATCGAAAATGCATTGTCAACACAATCTAACTTAATTGGTGATTGCAATGCATCACCTTGAACGAAGCATATATCAACATCCTTACCAGCAAAATTGGCTTTGGCAGCATCGATTGCTGAAGAATAATCAAGAGCTATCACTGTCGCTCCCATGCTTGCAGCTACGTCAGTAAATCGACCCGGCCCACACCCTACATCCAGTACCGTCTTTCCATTGATCTTTTCTGCTGAAAACTGAGTGATTGATTCAAACATTCTTGTGGTATGCCCCTGCATGGGCTTCCCAATATTTTCATCTTCAAATTGAATTTTTGACCAGCGATTCCACTGATAACCAAAGTTATCGGAATAGCCTTCATCATTTACAAATCGCGGTATCCCCTGCCTAATTACATAGCAATTATCAGGTGATCGAAGGACACCACTGTCTATTTCTTCACCAATATATTTTGCATCCTCTAGAACAAGATCGGCTTTTGTAATTGGATCACAGAGGAACTTAAGATGTTTTTTCTTCATATTACTAAAATTGAAAATAGATAAATTGTGTAATCGGTCGTAAGAAAACAAAAACTAATACTGTGACTACTGTCAATAAAGCTGTCTCTAGAATGAAACAAAGGCTAGGAATTTTCTTCGATGGTTGATAGATCTGTCGATCAATAAACTCCGTGCCTACAACAGCCGCAAGCAAAACAAGAGCCACTAAGTACGTATTCTCTCTCATGCCAAGGCTAAAGTACGCTTGAGGATAAAATATTTTTCGTAACATTATAAAGGCCTGTTGCAGATCAATAGCTCGAAAAGGTATCCAACCAAGCATCATTACGGGCAAGGTTATGAACCACCCCAATACCTGTCGCCAGGTAGACGGCATCTCTTTCACAAATGGTCGAAGGCATCGATAGCCGAAAATACACGCAGCATGGTAGACGCCCCATAAGACAAAAGTCCAGTTTGCCCCGTGCCAGAACCCCATAATAGCCCAAGTAAGAAAAAGCGCTTTGGTTCTCTGTGCGTTGCTTGGGCTTAACTGATTCATATTCTTTGTTTGTTTTCCCAACGGCAATGATGCGGTACCATCCACAACTTTCTCTAGACCACCCTGCGTTCCCGAAGATGCCACCCTAGCACCCATCAACGGCAGGTATAAATAGTCACGTATCCAACTTGACAATGAGATATGCCACCTTGACCAGAAATCTTTTGGCGAAGTAGCACTATATGGAAATCGAAAATTCTCCGGAAAAACAATGCCCATCAATCTCGCTGAACCTAAGGCAATGTGGGAATACGCTGAAAAATCAAAGTAGATTTGAAAACCGAAAAGAAAGGCAAGGGTCCACACGTCAATAGCTGAAAGCTGCGTTGCCTCTATGGAAAATCCTTCATCAACAAGTGGTGCGATATTATCTGCTAGGACAACTTTGAGGAAAAGTCCGACAAGTATTCTTTTCATACCGACAGCTATGTTTTCTGAGCAGAACTGTGGCCGTTCTTGTAACTGTGGGATCACCTCACCCGCTCGCAATATTGGGCCAGCCACCAGCTGTGGAAAAAACATTACATAGCAACCGTACAACACAAAGTCACTAATCGCTTGCGTTTGCCGCCGGTAAACATCAATTGAATAGCTGATTGTCTGAAAGGTGTAAAAACTTATTCCAAGTGGAAGAATAATATTTAGTACCGGAGGGGATTGTGAGAATCCAAAATAATTGAGAACACTCCAGGAATTTTCAACAAAAAATAGCAAGTATTTGAAGTAGAAAAGTAATCCAAGATTTGTCAGAAGACTAATCGATAACAGAATCTTTCTATGCTCTTGCTTCTTTTGCATCGCTAGTGACACAAAATAGTCCACCATTGCGGAAAACAGCATCACTGGCACAAAGTCCCATCGCCAAAATCCGTAGAATGTGACACTTGCCATAAAAAGCATGTATAGACGGGCACGATTGGGAAGAACCCAATAAAGGATTGTTGCAGCCGTCAAAAAGACGAGATACGTGACTGAATTGAAGATCAACGAACGTTCTCCAAATTCATACTTCGAAATACCTCAACAATAGCATTGGCAAGCTTTTGATGCCCAGGCTCCATGAAATGCATGAAGTCGATTTCCTGTGCCGTGTTCAGTGAAGTAGTATTTTTTAATCCCCAGTATTCTGCCGGAACTATTCTCTCAAAATCAAAAAATGAAACATTGGGAAATTGGCTACAGAGAATCCTTACTTCATTTTTAAATGACGTATATGCGGCAAGGTCATACGGCGGCTTAACATCAGTCCGAAGTGGAGCAATATAACTGACTACTTGAATTGCATCGCGGTTTGCCAATTCGAGTATTCCCTTAAAAGCCTCGATGTTCGCCTTATAGCGGGGCTTTATGACAGCACGTTTTGTCTGTGGTGTAATGGCAAAAACAGTATTCCGTAGTCGATATAGCTGCAGAAAAAAAAGCCCTCTTGCTTTCTCTCTGGATGCCCAGATGATCGAATTTCTTTCGAGAATTTGATCTAAAAACTTTTCCGTTTTGTCCTGCAATGTTTCCCTTGTTTCGATTTCTTGCTTCACTACACCGGAGGAATGTGGATCAAGATCAGAAAAAACTCCTCTTACAAGATGGTCGCAGCATTGTAAAGTTTTCAGCTGCTCAGCGACACTAGGATTTTCAAGTAGTGGTTGTATGTCATCACGGATTCCAGTTTCTCGCAAATCATCAAAGACCAAAGGCACGATTAAGACTTTAATGTTATTCAATTTATTATGCAGATAAGCAAGTGTTACGAGATGTTCTTGCAAGTTTGCATTAGGGTAGCTTGTTGCGACTGTATCAAATTCACCTAATAAAAAGTCATGGACTTTTGCTACCGCAGTTTCATCATTTACATGCGCGTTGTTAATTGCATGTAATTGGGAATTACCAAGCCAAAGTATGGTATTTCCAAGATTTCTTGATTTGACACCAGAAATAAGTTCTGGAAAATCTTTTCTTTTTTGTATATGAATCAAGGTACCATCGCGAACCGCAAAACGCGATGTATTTTGTGCACCAAGGGCAACCTCTGAAAATTTAATTTTTGGTTGCCGTGCTATCCCTGCCATGACAAGCAAAGAAAAAATAACTGAAAAAAAAAGTGGTCCAAAAATATTAAGTATTTTATTCACCGGACGTTCTTTCAATTCCTAAAATTTCTAATTCCCAACGGGTAGACCTCTACTAACTTTTGTCTGACCTACAAAAAACATGTATAGAAAATAGAAAATTATTGCGGCCATACATGCTCGAATAAGGTTCATCTCACCATACCAAAACCACTTAAAGCCGGACACAGCGAAGACGCCATAAATATACTGATTTCTTAGTAGACACGACCCATCGAGCTTATTTATAAAACCAAGTAAAAGACCAAGACCACACATAAATGCAAGCAGGCCGAAAGCACCAAAATTCTTAAATGGAACTATTACTGCATGCGTTCCTCCATTCGTGATGTGACGATACCACAGGCCCGGACCAGCGTTTCTATTGATTGGTCTTTCGTACCCAATAGCGCGAGCAACAAAACTAGGCGGTAGAGAAAGAAAAAAGTCTACGTAAGTCTTGCCAAAAAAATACTCTGGCGTCTGATTAACCACTTCATCAGCAAGGGCAAGGTTGTTAACCCCAGCTGCCGTCCAAGTATTCTGCCGCATACCTCGTACCAGCATCTCAGTTAAATCGTCTACCGTAACAGTTCGATTCGTAGCCTCACTGCGAAAGGAACCGAGGAAAACAAACGCTGCTACAAGAACGAGTAACACAACAAGACTAAAGATATTCTTCCAGATTGTTACGCCAGCAGCCTTCAGTTGTTTTTGTATATGCTTGGATCCAAAAGCGAGTTGGACCAAAACCATGCCTGCAATGAGGCCACTTGACTCCCGGTCTCCTCGTAATAGTTGGAGAAAAATAATAATATAAAAAATCGCAAAGCCAAGGATTGCAATCTTTAAAGATTTATTCTTTGTACGGTAAATGTCCAACTGCAACAGAATTAAAAGAACGTATGAGGACAGTGCACCCGCGTTAAAGCCCGCCGAGCTTGCACGAGTAAACCGTTGGCTGCCATATGCCTCATTAAATATTGTCTGTTCAGGGGCTGCTCCCCAAGAGAGAAGCAGGGCAAATAAAGCAAGAAATAAAAATAAGGGTACACCAAGAATTCGCTTCCGAACGCAACTATTTTCTATTTCTTTATGCTGTATCTGCGGCTGTTTCTGTTGCAGTTGTTTCGTAGAAAAAATGCCCGAAAGCAAACCACAGAGTCCAATCTCACCAATCCACATCATCGTGGAAACTGTAGCAGGATCACGACCCAAAGGAATAGCTCGGCTCGAGAGCCAGAATAGATAGTCTTGTACAAATACATAGCCAATTGAGGAACTAAGTGGCATATAAAAAAGCATGACGTAAAAGGCTGCCAGATACATTCTTCTGATTAATAGTAGTGCCAGCCCAACCCATGCTGTTACATGGAAGATCAACACACTTGTACCTAAAGGCAGGAGTGTCGCATTCGACATCATGCCGAGTGACACGACACCAACGCCAAGAAAAGCGAGCGCTACAGGCAGCCCAGCGTTCCTGTTTCTTTTATCGGGACGTGCCTGCTCGTTTTGATATTCTTTGTGATCAACGTCCATGTTTCTCTCAAATTGTGACTGAATATCGTTGCCGCCATAACTCAAACATTGTCAATGCAAAAAGTCTGTGAGCAGCGGCTTTATTTTTTTCGGTATCTTGAAAGAGTCTTTGTATATTGTTTTGCGATATTAGATTTGTATCGAAATCATGTAAAACATCTTGAAAAAAATTCTGCCAGTTACCACGAAACCAGTCATTAAGTGGAATTGAAAAGCCTTGTTTCCGACGGCCTTGCATGCATGACGGCAATAATTTTTTTGCAAGTATCTTAGGCAATATTTTTGTGGTTTTCGCATTTGCTTTGTACTGGTCGGGAACTCTTTCAAATGCGAATTCTATCAGTCGATGATCAAGAAAAGGCGCCCGTGATTCGAGTGATGCGAGCATGCTACTACGGTCCACTTTTACAAGAATGTCATCTGGAAGATAACTACCGAAGTCCGCATGGAGCCCCCTCTGCAAGACAGATGCTCCTCGACTTGCCACCCACATCTTGTATTGTTCTGGCGTGATCGAATTCTGAGCACTATCAGTGCTTCTTCCTGCCAGCATAGCTTTTCGAATGTCTTCACCAAACAAGACATTACAGAACGCTATGGCATCCTTTTCCTCAGCAAGGAAAGCCCTCGCAGAATTAGGTCGATGAAAACCAAATCCTACAGCAGCTTTCATTCCAAGTTGAATTAATTGACGCACAACCGCCGGTGTCCATTTTCGAAAAATAGACAAGGACTCAAGCCATTTATATTGATGATAACCACCAAAAAGTTCATCGCCACCATCACCACCAAGTGCTACTGTTGCATGCTCGCGAATCAATTTAGAAACAAGATACGTTGGTACCATTGATGAATCCGAAATCGGCTCATCAAATTGTTCTGCAAGCATTGGAAGAATATCGACAGAGCCTGGCTCAGCTACTAACTCATGGTGATCGGTAGAAAAATATTCGGCTACTGTTCTAGCCACAGAAGCTTCATCATATTTTGAATGGCCCGGAAAACTGACTGTAAATGTTCTCACTGGCGTTGTGGAAACGCGTGCAGCGATAGCCGTAACCAAACTCGAATCAAGACCACCGCTTAGTAAAATGCCTACTGGCACATCAGCAACAAGTTGTTCCCGTACACTTTGTTGCAGCAATTCATCTAGACGTTCGGTAAGCTCTTCTGGATGCCCCAAAGCTCGGTTAGCGCAAAAGCGTGGTGGCTGCCAATAAGAGTTCACTCGTAGAGTAGACGTACGAATATCATATTGAAGCGCATGTCCAGGGGGAAGTTTATGAAAGCCATCTACAATACATCTATCCCCTGGAACAAAACCATATGCCAAAAAGTACTCGAATGATTCTCTATCCAATTGACGAGGCAAATCAGGAATCGTGAACATTGCCTTGAGTTCGGATGCAAAATGAAACCGTCCCGCTGAGTGAAAATAAAAAAGTGGCTTTTCACCGACTCTATCTCTTGCAAGAAATAGCAACTGTTTCTTTTGATCGAAAATACAAAAAGCAAACATGCCACGTAACCGTTCAACACATTCAGCACCCCATTTTTTATATGCCTCAAGAATTACTTCTGTATCTGTATGTGTCTTGAATAGGACTCCAGAACTTACTAATTGCTTTCGCAAATCCTGGTAATTGTAGATTTCCCCGTTGAAGGTGATTGTGTACTCGCCACTTGAGTCCACCAGAGGCTGATTCCCAGCACTCGAAAGATCAATGATCGCTAATCGCGTGTGGCCAAGCCCAATTCCATGTTCAGGAAATACGCAACTGCCTGATGCATCTGGACCTCGATGACTAAGTGTGCGACACATCTCATGAATGATCTCTTTGCAATGAGATACATTCTTAGAATCATGAATACCTGCGATTCCACACATTTATTTTTTCTCACTTTTTTGTTCTTAACACATTAGTCAGCACAATTTGTCGCGTCACATAAATCGAATACCTGACGAATGAGACAAGTAGAAATTTTCTAAATCAATATTTTCTTACGTAGCTGATATAACAAAAAAATGGTCCAAACCATGTGCAACGTAGCGTAACAAAGACCAGCATAAAGAACACCTTGCAACCCATAGAGATACGCTCCAAATACTGTAATAACACTACCAACTATGGATGTTGTTATTTTTGGCAAAGTAAGTTGTTTATTCGTGCCACTTGTTTGAATGGCTAATGTGGCAACTTCTGCCGCTGCAATAAAACCACTGGCTAGTAACATGACTGGCAACAGATAGGACGTATCAGCATATGATTGATCAACACATATCTGAAAAATAAATGGATGAATAAAAATCGTCAGCAACCCAACTAAGACTGTGATGGTAATTACAGCCCACACTGACATAGAGCCAATATTTACAGCCCGAAACTCCTGCCTTCTATCTGAATTATCACCGGCTATCCCAAAAAGAATTGGTGTAAGGAATTCACTTATACACATTGCAAATAAATACATTGGGTAATAGCCCAATTGAAAAAGTGCCGCGTAGCTTCCAACCTCTTCCGATCCTTGAAAAAACTCAAGTGACCAACGGCTAGATGAATTCGTAAGCCAGATAAAAAATCCCCAAAAAGCAATTGGGCGTGCAAATTCGCTCAGCCGTTTCCACCAACTAAAAAGTTCTTCATATTGAATCTTCCAGTCTATTTGAAGAGGGAATGACTTTTTAAAAGCAAGAATCTGTAACCCTAGCCAACAGCCATAGGCTCCAACCATACCGATTACAGCTGAAATACTATCGCTTGTTAGAAGCAGCACTGCAACCACAATACCTACAACTCTTAGCCACTGACAAGTGAAATTCAAAACTCCAGCAACCACTCTATTTCGTGCTGCGACTTGGAATGATTGCGACATATCGCCAGGTGCCTGTAGGCCAGCGACAAGGAAAGCAAGCACACAAAGTAAAGCAACATGCGACGAGAAGCTAAGCAGTCCCAAAAAACAACACGTACCTAATAAGACGATGCTAATAGCCAAAGCAATCGCCAGTTGCCAACACGATGCCGTGAATTGCTCGAGCTTATTTTCCTCAACAGAAACGGCATAAAATCGTCGCACAGCAGAGGAAAATGGTTTCGTGAAAACTAATTGAATCAGTGAAATAGCTGTCATCGCCAAGGAAAGCTCACCAAATGATTCCCTACTGAGGAGCGTTGTGATGAATCGCAGCCCTACTAATCCCGCCAAAGCAGCTATCGCTTGGGATCCAACGACTATAAAAGCTTCTCCACTAAGCCGGCGTATTTTTTTATTTTGAATATTAGAAGTCATAGGTTTTCACATTCAAAAAGAAATTGGTCATTGGCAGAACAAGCCAAAACAGAACGGCTTCGCTGTGGGCTCTATTTTTTCAAGTGATATTTAGTAGCTACCGATCCCATCATATAACGTGTTGGATACCACAGGCTGAGCAACCAATTTTTTTGCCGGCGTGCATGACAAAACTTTGAATAACTTCCCCAATAGATGGTTGACCAAGAAAGTGCATCCGCTACACGATACTTCAGAAGATATTCTTGAAGATTATGATATTTACCAACCCCAAGCCCTCTCGACCAAAGGTCATAGTCCTGGGATCGTCGAAAACTTTTATCGTAGCCGCCGGTTTCAACAAGAAATTGTCTCCTCATCATAACGGACGAATGAAAGAATGGGTTCTCAGTACCCATATGCTTTATAAGATCACCGTGAGACTCACGCCGCAGTGATCTTCCAATTGTCTCGCTCTTCTGATTAATCAGAGTAGCACTCGTTCCAAGAACAACCACGTCTTCTCTTTTCTCAAGATACTTGACTTGCTCTTCTAGCCTTTGTGGTTCACTAATATCATCAGAATCCATACGAGCAATGAACTCTCCCTCAGCACTTTGCCAAGCCTTGTTCAAGCTTGCTGCCAAACCCAAATTATTTTTGTTCTCAATGATCCGAATTCGATCATCACTATCAGAAAAAGAATGCAATGCTCGTTTTGTCTCATCCGTTGAGCAATCATTTACTACAAGTAATTCAAAATCTCTAAACGTTTGTTTCTGGATGCTCTCAACAGCCTCTTTCATGAGTGGCATCCCATTAAAAACAGACATAATGATGCTAACTTTCACCACAAATCCTCATCTATTATCAGCAACAAAAGTTTCTGGAAGCACAACTTCTTTCTTGCTCAAGAAGAGCTTCCTCCATTTCGATCAATCGTCAAACTAGGTGGACAGTTCTTGACGCCCCCCTGAACAGAAGCGCCTCACGTCATTAGACATCAGGTGAACATTGGGAAATTACTATTTTTGTACGAGTTGATTTGGCTGATCATGCAAGTCAAATCGGTAAAGAATTTCCTTTACAACACCGCCACGAAGCGAACCATCGTGAGGTGAAATCGTATGCTTGACAAGTGCATATCCGGAGACAGTATGTGTTTCGCCAATGTCTTCCTTCAGAGTCCACGGGTTATAAAAAATATGAGTGTAAAAAGGGGGTGAGGAAATCACTCGGCGAGACTTTCGTGCGTGATACTTCGGAAAGAAAGAATCCAATATTTGAATGAGTCGCTGAGGATCCTTTGGCATTAGTCCATGATAATATGTGTCACTCGCTATCCGCCATTTATACCAGTCCGCAACGGTTGGCGTTTCGAGTGGCTCAAGTTCTTGCTGACTGGCACGTTGACGAAGAATATGCGATACGTCTTCCACATATGGCCCCTGAGATTTGCCTTGTAAAGCGTTCTGTGCGGACACATTGCCCTCAAGACTGAAGCCATCAAGGATTCGCTGAAAACGCCACGACATGCCGAAGTTCTTTTCGTATGGATAGAACGTGTTTGGGTTAATAGTGACAAAGTTTTCGTTAGTCACTGTATCCATGAAAGATAATGGATCCTGAAAATCAACTGCATCATCGGTCACCAGGTGCCAAGAAAACACTTCAATATCAGGTGGATCTATCCACCCTAAAGCACTCATATGAAACACCAGTGGTGATAGCACGAGAGCAACAACAGTCAACACCATTCGCTGTAAAAACGAAATCTTTTTCCAGACAACATCCTGAGACTGCTTCATATAGAAGACCAGAAAAATTGTATTGATGACAAACCAGTACCAGAAATAAACACCGGCAATGGGTGTAACAAATACATGAAAAAACTGTAAAAATAATAGCGACCAGACTGTTATGCGTTTTGAAACAATAAGAAAAATAACTGTTGCTTCAGAGATCAAGACAAGTGCATTTGCTGGTATCGAAGATAATTCGAGTGAACGGAAAATAAAGTCCGCTGAAATAGACGGAGGCAACCAATGACACCCGTAGTAGTAGCACCAACGGAATAAATTGCCTAGATTTTCTTTCCATATCCAACTGATACCATCTACCCGCCATACGGTGTCGCTGGAAAAGTAGACTTTCGCAATTGCCGAGAATACATACGGCGTGATGACAGCGAATCCCAGCAAGAGAAAAAAAGTCTGCTTATTCGGTTTCAATGCATTACGAAGCACTCTGACAATCACGTAATGATTTCGTTTTGCTCCTCCAATTCGGCTTAGTAACGAAGAGATTGTTGCGAGCGTGACGAAAGTAATTAGTAATGCATACGTGTTCAGTAAGTGATTTGTATCTGTGATATCCCACATGAAGTGAGGCGCATTTTGATATGCACTGATAACAATACACAACACAGCAAACTGCATCACCAAAAAACGAGCCGACCATATGGACAGAATGGTGCTCAATGCAGCGAAAATAACAATAAGCCACGTCAACCAAGCAGGCAGATCATAAAAAAAATCAGTGGCCATTGGATAGATAGCTAGTCCGCCCATTACTGCGGTTGCTATCTGTAGCATTCGAAAAAGAGGATACTTCTGAAGTTTAGCAATACTGCTTGACGTAGCAACAAACGAGAGAACCGTAAGAACAAGTAATCCACAACCTGTTACGCACCCACGATAAACATTGTCATGATATCCTTTTCCGTTCAGTAATGGCCAAATGTATAGAGAGCCTAACTGTAGATAAACGACAAAGGCACAGATGGCAGCGGTTACGGACAGGGAGCAGTAAAGTTGTGTACTTCTAAGAAAATGAAGGTGTCTTGAAAAACTCTGTTTACGTTCGTTGCCTGTACTCATATTTTAAAACTAACTTTTTGCACTCGTCACTTTTTCTGATGCACTTACTGCTGTCTGCTGTATTACAGAGCACTAACTTTCTGGTGGCCGATTGATACTGCTACGAAAAACCTGCTCTATCAAGATAATGGAGGCTACAACTCCCATTGCTACGCAATCAAAATGACAATAAAGAAATTGCTATTATTGAGATAGTCACATCTTCAAATGAAAAACGCTGCGCTAGTAAATGCCAAAAAAATCAAATAAGTACCCAGATTATCAATTGATCTCAAAGGACCTATTTTCAAGACATCTCTGAATATCTCTTCGTGTATACACGCAGAACTTGAGTTCTCATGCGTTTATTTTTTTATGGTTTGCAGAACACGGACATCAGATCGACTATCCGCAGTCTTTACTAGCAGGTGATTTTTCAATGGCTGAAACAATTCGGCTAGGACCAAATGCGCTCCGTCAACAGAGAGATGGTCTTTGTCAAACCAAAGTCCAGTACCATTTACTTCTAAGGCCATTGTGCTCTTCCCTTCAAAGACCTGACACGCTGGGTCCAATCTTTCAAATTGAGCATCGATTGAATCAAGCAGATGATCAACTTTTCTCTTTGCTGTAACGTATGGCCCAAGTGTTTCATTTGCTGCAACGGCTTTTCCAAAGTAATTGTTCATCAGCCATTCTTTTTTGGGATCACCTGATGTGAATGGCATTTGGCCAACAACCCAGACGTTACGGCCTGCCTTGGCCAGTCTTTTTATGGTCTTCTCAAGCCCTTCTGAAAGGGCCATTGCTGCCTGATCAGGAGTTTTTGAGTCGCTGTTTGGCCCACTTATCAGGTACCGTGAATTGACCTCAGGCATCGCACCAATCCGCTGAGACCAAAAACACACGAGAATCACATCTTTGATGTCTTTCTTTTCAATCCATTGCATTACGTTTTCATTCCACTCACGCTCATAATCCTTTCGCCACGTCCTCCAGACATCTAATGCCGGAACCGTGCCTGGCATGGATGCAATAATACCTTGCTTCCCACTTCCTTGTGCCATTTCGTCAATCAATGAAACAAGTTGAAGGGCGTGACTATCACCCCACACAATAAAATCAATTGACTCTTTGTTATTTCCCAAACTACCAACTCGAGGAAAGTCTCCGCACTTTGCCAAATTTGGATTTCTTGCAAAGCTTTTTTTGATGCTTGCCGTATTAACACATTGCGCTTCCGCACTCAGACGGCTATCAAAACCATTAAAGTGGATGATTGCCCCTGCCAGAATAATACAACTACTAACTAGTCCAATCGACCACTTTGTAAGTCTGAAGAAACGAAATGACAATTCATTTGCTGGCTTAATTCGTAATGGCTGCTCCAAATATTTCCACGACAAATATCCACAGCAAACAGTGAGTGCAAGAAGTTGAACTGCGGTCCAAACATTTAACGCAACTCCGAGATTATGATAGGACCAAAATGCAATAATTGGCCAATGCCAAAGATACATCGAATAACTTATTTGTCCTATGAAGACTAGTGGTGCCCAACTCAACAGACGCCGGACACCAGAATCCTTCACGGAAGTCGAAAGAATAATTGCGGCAGTTCCTAAGCACGGCACCAAAGCCGAGAAACCAGGAAACCGAGTTTCGTCAGAGAAAAATATGCCGGAAAGAATAACAGCGGCTATCCCACCATAGCCAAGCACTGGAAAAATTCTGGTCAATTTATCCGATGGTTTCG
>PKCL01000498.1 GCA_002862165.1 Planctomycetaceae bacterium | reverse complement strand
AATAGTTATGAAGCAGGAAATGCTTATTAATGTGACGCAGGCTGAAGAATGCCGCATCGCAATTATCGAGGAGGGTGTACTTGAGGAACTCTATGTTGAACGAACAAGCCAGGAAAACCTTGTTGGCAATATCTACAAAGGAAAGGTCGTAAATATAGAGCCTTCCATACAGGCTGCATTTGTTGACTTTGGTGTTGGGCGAAACGGATTTCTTCATATCAGTGATATAGAGCCGCAATACTATCGCCAGGGTGGCCTCGATCCGGATAAAGCTTTTGAATTAACTGATCCGGCCAGACCATCTTCTGAGGGAACGAATAATGGTGAGAGGCCTTCTGATCGACGTCGGAAGCCAAGAATTGGTGACCGCCCACGGGTCAAGCCTCCGATTCAGGATATTCTGAAGCGCGGTGATGAGTTACTTGTTCAGGTGATTAAGGAAGGCTTTGGAACAAAAGGCCCTACGCTCTCTACTTATATTTCCATCCCTGGTCGTTACTTAGTGCTCATGCCACCACTTGGCCGTGTTGGAGTATCAAAGAAAATTGATAATGAGAAAGAAAGGCGAGTTCTTCGGGGGGTTATGAATGCACTCAAGCCACCTAAGGGAGTTGGATTCGTAGTTCGGACAGCAGGTACAGAACGCACAAAGTCAGAAATGGCTCGGGACATGGCGTACTTACTTCGGCTTTGGAAGAGCATAGTGAAACGGATGAGAAAGTATTCTGCTCCAATCGATATCTACCAAGAAAGTGACATGATTATTCGGACGATTCGAGATATGTTCACTGAAGATGTAGGAAGAATCCTTATTGATGATCGAGCTGCGTATGAGCGAGCCAGAGAGTTCCTCGAGTTAGTTATGCCGAAGTACGCGAGTCGACTGCAGTTTTACGATGGAAAAGAGCCATTATTTTATCGTTATCGATTGGAAGAAGAGATAAGCCGAATTCATCAGCATAAAGTTCCTCTCAAAGGAGGGGGATCCATCGTCATAGATACGACCGAGGCGTTAGTTGCTATCGATGTTAATACAGGCAGTTTTCGAACTGAAAAATCAGCAGAAGAGAACGCTTATCAAATGAATCTGATTGCAGCAAAAGAAATCGCTCGGCAGTTACGGTTGAGAGATCTCGGTGGTGTTATCGTGAATGACTTTATTGATATGCGGAGAGAAAAGTATCGGCGTGGAGTTGAAAGAGCTTTGCACGATGCAATGAAGCGAGATAGAGCTCGTACAAAAGTTCTGCGTACAAGTCCTTTTGGGCTCATTGAAATGACACGTCAACGTATCCGCCCCTCACTTCGAAAAAGTGTTTTCAGAGACTGCCCTACATGCTTAGGTACAGGAATGGCCAAGACTGCTGAAAGTATGGCAATTGAGGTTATGCGAATGTTGCAATTGTCAGTAACACGTGACGATATTTCACGTCTGACGATTACGGTACATGACGAAGTGGCAACGTGGATAAATAACAGGAAGCGACGAGAGATTGCTCAATTCGAAGACGTGTCCCGAGTCGAACTCCATATCATAGGTCAAGACGCTGCGTCACCAGAACACCTTGGAATTGAGGCATGGGAAGCCAATGGGCGAACGGTGCGATTTCCATAAACACCGACCAAAAGAAGTGAAGAAAGTGTCAAACTCCCGTGCTCCATGCATGAGGCTGGATTTTTTCACCAACGGATTACACTTAAGGAGCCCGTTATGGGTATTAGAATTTACGAATTGAGGTTTTTTGATGGCTGCTGAATCGACATCCCCAGAGACTCCAACAACAGACTCTGCCTCTGGTAGTGGACATCACTACTGCATTGTTTCGGATGGAGGACGGCAATACCGTGTTTCTGAAGGCCAAGAACTCGAAGTTGACTTCCGACCAATTGATGCCGGTAGCGAACTTGTTTTTGATAAAGTGCTTGCAGTTAGTAAAGAGGGCAAACTGCACTTAGGGGCCCCCATGATTGATGGTGCAGTTGTGAAAGCAGAAGTCATCGGTCTTTCCCAGGGCCAGAAAATCTATGTTCAAAATTTCCGTCGCCGTAAAAACTATCGGCGAAAAACTGGTCATCGCTCAGTGTCGACGCGAGTACGGATTAGTGAGATACCTTCAGGTACCTAACGAATAATTGGGATTTTCTGAAGTACATCGTAATCGGTTTAGAATAACTGCAATCCGTTATTCAATAATGCCAGCAAGTGGCCCACCCTTACTACAAAGGCTGTCAACTTTTGTTACGACAGTAGGGTCTTCCTCAACAGGTGGAGCGTGATGTGGCTTTAGTCGAGCGTCAATAACAAGTGGTCCGGTGCACCCCCAATGCTTTTGATGTGTCGTCTCTCCAATACCGTGAACATCAGTTGCTGGGTTCGATCGTGTAAAAGTGACCCATAAAAAATTCTCTAGATGTGCTGCACTAAATGCACTGTCGTCTGTGACAACAATGAGAGGCCACTTCATTATGTCATCAGTCTGGTGAATCAATCTCGTAAATCGTTCGATGTCCTTTGTCCACTGGGCTTGTTGTCCCATTGTGCCCCAAATCGCTTTCTCGTCAGGAGTTTCAAGAGACGGTCGTGGTTGGATGAGTGGCCCAGTTATGACAAGTACTCCAGGCATACATACAGTGGGCTTTGAGAAACCAGAAGGGAGGCGGATGTCCTGAGGAATCTCAGTCGGCAGTTCTCTTACTGGTTGGCCACGAGCGGCTACGACGAGTTTTGATCCGTTATTAAATCCTTTTCCAGTGTAATCAAGGGTGTCGATTGTCGTTTCCGTGTGGAAATGGCAGTCACGTCTCCAGTCTACCCGTCGCAGGACATGATTGAAGAAACTTTGGATATCACCAGCTTTTATGTTGGGGTCATCTGATTGATTTGCAATAAACAAATACTTGGCCAGTGAAAGTTGTCCTTGGCCAAGAATGGCTGAAGCTTGGGTGAGTAGCTCAGCTGGCCGAGACGAATTTTTCCAAGGTAAATAACGTTCGCTTCCGACTGCAAGAAGAAGTGGATGAACACCTGCGGCGTCGACAGCATGAATGCTTGAAATTCCCGGTAACACGGTTGGAATGATCGGGCCAGTGATTTCATGTACAAGCCAACCAAACAAGGTGTCTTCTTGAGGCGGCCGGCCAACAACTGTAACAGGCCAGATCGCATCTTCTCGTTGCCATACGTTATCGATTCGCATCACCGGAAAATCGTGCTGCCGAGCATAGTATCCAAGGTGATCTCCGAATGGGCCTTCAGGCTTTGTTAGATCAGGTGTGATTGTGCCTTCGATTACGAAATCAGCGTCAGCATAAATTGATGGGCGTCCTTTCCTGTGTATCATTGGAATGCGATGACCTGCTAAGGCGCCTGCAAATGCAAGTTCGGAAAGCCCTTCAGGTAATGGCATCATTGCTGAAACCGCCATGGAAGGAGTTCCACCGATAAAGATTGAGACTTTCAGTGGCTCCCCCTTGGCAATAGCTGCAGCATGGTGAACGCCAATCCCTCTGTGTATCTGGTAGTGCAGACCAACTTCGGTGTTCTCTTCGTAGCGGTTGCCTCGCAGTTGAACCCGATACATGCCAAGGTTTGAGTTTTTTAGGGAGGGGGCGTCAGGGTGCTCTGAATAAACAGCCGGCAGGGTGATGAATGGCCCGCCGTCACCAGGCCACCCTGTGACCCCCGGAAGGCTTGCCAGAGGAATATTACGATCGAGAACCCTTCCTTTACGAACTTGTCGCGGGACCATGCTTATTGCGTCAAGTGGACTTCGCCAATATCGTAATGGCCTCTGGATGGCAGCTGCGGGATCTATCTTAAGTTCGACGAGTCGCCGAACTCTATCGAGAGTATCTGAAAATAATCGTTCGACTCGCTTCTGGGTGCCATAGAGATTGATAAGAACTGGATGTTGCGTGCCTAAAACAGATCGGAAGAGAAGTGCTGGGCCTCCAGACCGAAAGAGCCGCCGCTGAATCTCCGCTATTTCAAGGTGAGGGTTGATTGGGCAATCAATTTCAATGAGTTGCCCTTCCTCCCGAAGAGTTTCGACGCATTGACGAAGTGTTCGAAATCCCATGCAATCCTCCTTGTGTATGGTAGCGTCAAGTACGTTCTGTCGTATGCATAATCTGGTTGGATGTGGTTCTTACCAGAATTGTCGTAATTTATGATAAGGATTAGGTGCTCAGTATGCCCGATTTATTTAGTGCGAAGCGAAAAGAGAATGTTGAGCGGGTAGCACCTCTTGCAGCTCGAATGAGACCTCGACGATTGGCTGATTATGTTGGCCAACACCAGATCATTGGCCCGGGGAAACTGTTGAGACGCTTGATCGAGGCAGATAGGCTTGGATCAATCATTCTCTATGGACCACCTGGGGTCGGTAAGACAACTCTCGGTGAAATTATTGCCACGGAGACGAAGAGGCGTTTTGTCGAACTCTCTGCAACAGCGTCTGGTGTGAAAGATCTTCGTGATGTCATTGAAAGTGCACGTCGTCGATTGGAGGATGATGCCTGTCGTACATGTCTGTTTATTGATGAGATTCATCGGTTTAATAAGTCGCAGCAAGATGTCCTTCTGCCGGATGTTGAAAATGGTGTTATAGCCCTGATTGGAGCAACAACTCAAAATCCATTTTTTGCACTCACTCCCGCGTTGGTAAGCAGGAGTCGTATCTTTGAACTTCAGTCACTGCTTCCGGAAGATGTAAAAGCGATTATTCGACATGCAATTGTCGACAAGATACATGGATTCGGATTACAAGATATTCAGCTCGATTCGGAGGCTCTCGAGTTTCTCGTAGAAACGGCTGACGGTGATGCTCGTCGAGCTCTTGGTGGGCTTGAGGTCGGAGTGCTCTCATCAAGTGACCGTCCATTAATCTTTACAAAAGAACTAGCACGTGAGAGTGTTCAACGTAAAGCGATTGTGTACGACTCTGGAGATACACACTATGACTGCGCAAGTGCGCTCATTAAGAGCATTCGCGGTAGTGATGTAGATGCAGGAATGTATTGGCTTGCTCGTATGCTTGAAGGTGGCGAAGATGTTCGGTTTTTATCTAGACGATTAGTTATTTTGGCGAGTGAAGATATTGGCAACGCAGACCCGCGATCACTGCTTGTAGCAACAGCAGCTATGCAGGCGATTGAATTTGTAGGTCTACCGGAATGCGAGCTTGCGCTGGCACAAGCTGTCTCATATCTTGCGTTAGCTCCGAAAAGCAATGCGTGTACGAGAGCTATTGCAGAAGCGCGTCATGATGTTCGTGAAAAATCTGTTTTGCCAGTACCGAGGCACCTGCAGGATAAGCACTATGCCGGAGCAAAAAGATTAGGTCGCGGTGAAGGATACGCCTATGCCCATGATGCACCTGATGCGATTGCAAAACAAGACTATTTAGGTGTCGAGCGATGTTATTATCAGCCGACGAATCGTGGTTTAGAGCGAGACCTTGGAGAACGGGTAGCTGAAATTAGGCGGCGTTTGAAGGAGTCCCATCAGTTGCGAGTGGATGCCTCTGCGAGTAAAGCTCATGAATGATCTCTTGCTGAAGAACTTTTTCAAGACGAGCTAGACTTCTCGCCACGACGGCGCCATCGATAACGCGATGGTCAGCGATAAGGGTAATCAAGCACCTGCCGTCAGCCTCAATTGGACGATATGAAATGCTGGTTGTGCAAAGTGTTGGATGGAAGTGATTGCTTGCACCGTAGCCTGCGAGTGTCGAGAGGCTAAATGTGCCAATACGAGAGCAGCGTTTATGAGATCCTGATCGATGATTCCACCGGAGGATGGCTTTTCGGAGAAAACCCGGTAGTAGTTCAAGTTCACACTGTCGTTTGAATAGTTCCTCGATTGGCCCCGTACGGCAATTATCGATGAATCGTTGTATTTCAACAAGCGATTTTGTTTCTGGTTGATGAAGACGAGCCCAGTAAAGTTGTTCATGATCATTGTCAGTACGATTCACCGCAAGTGTTGCCACATTGTGGTTTGTTGTTGCAATGCGTGGCCATAAGCCTGGCAAAAACCAGCTTCTTAGCGCTGGGTTTTCTTGAACAATTTTCCCGTAAGCTTTCAAAAAAATAGCTGCCCAGCCAATGCGGTGTGGACTGGCGAGCCTTGCTTCAGCGAGGTCAGCCAGATAACAAGACCGATCAACAGGAAATAGCGGGATATCCTTCGCCAACATTGCAATATCTGCAACGCAGCCACGATGCCCGTCACAGGGGGCGATGGTAACAGAAGAATGTTGCATGCGGAGAAAACTACCTAATCGTGGGCAGAAAAACAGCAACGGCTGCCGTTTTACAGGGCTCATTGAAACGATTCAGTCGTTCTATGGGAATGCCAGATTTTTACACGGTGAGAAAAGACGGGGAGTTGGCTGTTTTAAACTGAAAGTTTGGTAGAATCAGGACCACACGTGGTGGTTGTAGCTCAGTTGGTTAGAGCGTCGGTTTGTGGTACCGAAGGTCGCGGGTTCGAGCCCCGTCATCCACCCTCTTCCTCTACATGGGTTTAAGAATGCCGAAGCCTATCTACCGTCCGTGGTTTGATGCAGCCACCGATTCACCCTTGTTAACTGAATATGCTCGTAAACTTGATTCATTCAATGATGTGCTCGCTGATCGCAAGGTGGAACGTGCTGAACTAGAGTTGCAGGAAAAACGTGTAGTAACTCTTATGAAAGAGGTCGAACCTCTGCTGGAGCCGGATGTCTATGAAAAAGTCACAGAGTTGCTGTGTGAAATTACTTCATACGACATGATGTCGGCTTTTCATCTTGCTTCAAAAGCTCGTGCCGGACGCACTCTGGACTCATGATTGCAGAGCCAGATGGCAACATCTGGGGGATTTTGTGTCATTTCATGTTTGTATAGTCTGACGGTCACTGGTGGATCTCGATAGGATATACAAGTTAATATCTTATCTCACCGGTATTTCTCTCCAAGGTAATTCCCTGGCTAGGTATCATGGCAAAAAAAATAACAAAACGAAGTAGTTCCCGTAGCACAAGTACAACTGCCACACTGCCACCAGTCGATAAGAAAACTCGAAAACTTATTGTTGGTCTGGCAGATGAGGTTGAGAAGGCTGCCGAGAAGCGACGCGACCCACATCTCGATATTCCAACTCGGAGCCTTTCGAATGTTCGGTTCAATAAGTCACGAAAAATTATTGAAATGGGTGGTCAGAAGAATCGACGACATCTTTTTAATCTCAGCCAAGCAAAGAGCTATATGCAAACGCTTCTTGTGGCGACGGGTTGCAAGTCACTTATCGACCAGCAGAAGACAACAAGCATTCGAGGGCTGTACTATCTTCTCAAGCACACTATTGAGGGGACGCGCGAAGAAACGTTTGGCGGACAAGACGAATGTGATCCAATTATCGAAGATCTTGAAGTGACGCTCGAGAGTCTCCGGGAGCAGTTGCACGTCTATGCAAGTAATCGAGGTGGACTGGTTGGTCCAATTAAGTTGATTGATTCTGGAGATGAAATTGACTGCTCTAGAATGGGCTCAGGTGGGTATAGCATTCCTTCGATTGTTGAAGAAGAGGTTATTAGTTTCAAGAAATGTACCGCGAAATTTATTCTTCATGTCGAGAAAGATACGGTGTGGCGACGTTTCAATGAGGATAAGTTTTGGAGGAAGCATAACTGCCTTTTGACCCACGGTGGAGGGCAACCCCCTCGTGGGGTGCGGCGGATGCTTTATCGACTTCATCATGAACTCAAACTTCCAGTGTACTGCTTGCTCGATAATGATCCTTGGGGGTATTACATTTATTCTGTACTGAAGCAGGGCTCAATTAATCTTGCTTATGAGTCAAAGCGGATGGCAATTCCGTCAGCAAAATTTCTTGGGTTGCGATCGATCGACTATGAGAAATGTCAACTTGCTCCGAGCGTTCAAATTGCACTCAGTGACTCAGATGTGAAAAGGGCAAAGCAGATTGCCGCGTATCCGTGGTTTGCTGCAAAGAAGGCGTGGCAGAAAGAGATTCACAAGATGCTCTCCAATGGCTTTAAGCTCGAGGTGGAGTCATTGATCTCGAAGGATATTAGCTATGTCACGGAGGTTTATACGCCAGAACGATTAGCTGATCATGACTGGTTAGACTAAGGAATGGCTTCTATCACGAGCCAATGCGTTGTTTTTCAATTTGTTATTAGCACCGGACGTCGTCAGCACGACCAATAAGCCCAGTTCGTTTAACATGTTGAGGTTGTCCTATTGCATCGGAGCCTTTGTCCATGCCTTCGAATTCTTCCGGTACTGGTGATCTGCCAAAGAATTCGGCTATTCGACCAACAACGGTAGCTTGCTCTGCTGGTGTAAGTTCGGCAAAAATTGGGAGAGCAAGTGTTTCTTTGGCTGCATATTCGGTGATTGGAAGATCACCCATTTTCCAGCCAAAGTTATCGAAGCATTTTTGTAAGTGGAGCGGAACAGGATAATAAATTTCTGTCCCAACACCAGACGCCGTCAAATGCTCTCGCAGGGCATCTCGCTTTCCATCTGCAACACGAATAACATATTGGTTCCATACATGCCTTCCGCGAGTATCAATTTTTGGTGACGTAATAGCATCATGAAGTTCACAATGATTGAACATTTCTGTATATCGAATAGCATTTTGTGCTCGTTGATTCGTCCAATCATCCAGAAGCGGGAGTTTAATGCGAAGGACAGCGGCTTGAAGTGAGTCAAGCCGACTATTGATGCCAACAACATCGTGATAATAGCGAGGCTCCATGCCATGAACTCGAAGTTTTCGGAGTGATTCAGCGAGATCATCACGTGTCGTAGTGAGAAAGCCTCCATCACCAAATCCACCAAGGTTTTTTGTCGGGTAAAAACTAAAGCATCCTATATCACCGAGTCCACCACTGCACTTCCCATGCCAAGTTGATAGCACGGACTGAGCCGCATCTTCGATAATAGGAACTCCTGCCTGCTCAGCAATAGGCAGTATCGCATCCATATCCACAGTTTGCCCAAAGAGATGTACGGGGATAATAGCGCGCGTTCGAGAAGTGATTCTGCGGCGAAGATCATCAGGATCAATGAGAAATGTACTTGGATCAATATCAGCAAATATTGGTACACCGCCGAGCCGCGTTACTGCGCTTGCTGTTGCGAAAAATGTATAACTCGGGAGGATGACCTCTTCACCTGGCTGGATATTGATGGCCATGAGTGCGAGTAAGAGAGAATCGCTCCCTGATGCGCAGCCGATAACATGCGGGACATCGAGAATCTTTGAGAGCTCTTCCTCCAAAGCTGTTACATCTGGTCCAAGAACAAAGCGACCTGAATCACAGACATCATCCATGACTTGGCGAAACTGTTCTCGAAGTGGGCCATTTTGGCGATCTATGGCGAGGAGAGGAACGTTTGGGAGAAAGCCTGTTGAGTCTGAACTAGGGCCGGATGTCATTGCTTCATTGTCTCCACTGTTCAGCAGGGCTCGTTTCGGCAGAAGATCCGCCATTTAGTATGTAAATCGTCATGTTTGATCCCGGCTCTCCAGTTCGAAAAATCGATTTTCTGCCCTGCAGAGCCTTGCGTATCAGTAGAGGGTGAATATTTTGCAAGTGGGTTGAGTGTCAAGACCAAGCTTTGCAGGAGTAAGAACGGGAAGCTTGGGCAGGCTTGGTGGTTTGACAACGCCACCCATTGCACTCTACATTCATCGGAATAGTCGTGCGGTTTGTTCCGCACCGTACCCTTGTTCTTTTGTTCCAAAACGTCATCGTAAAAATGGTGTTCTGGTCGGGAAGAACAAGATCGCTAGTCTTCAAGTAATTGTTATTTAGATTGCGGTGAATTTTTTGAAAATCAGCACTGAATGCCAATTTGCTCGAGGGCTACATTTCTTTACTGTATGAAAACCGGCGGGGCGGATGGGTTCCACGACCGTCATTGACTTAGGAAAAATCGCGAAGCGGCTAGGACTGCCCGAGTTGGGTATTCTTGCTGCAGTGCAATTACTCGATGAAGGGAACACTGTCCCCTTCATCACACGATATCGTCGAGACCAAACAGGGGGCCTCGATGAACTGCAACTTCGAAGTATCACTGATGCTGTAGGTAGAGCTCGCCAATTAGCTGACCGAAAACAGACTATTCTTCGAACCATTGATGGGCAGGGCAGACTTACCTCTGAACTACAAGAGGCAATCGATGCGGCTGAGAGTACAAAAATACTCGAAGATCTCTATCTTCCTTTTAAACCCAAGCGCCTCTCCCTTGCAGAGCAAGCAAAACAAAAAAGGTTAGAGCCACTTGCGAACGAGATACTCGCGGCAGATTCTCAGGCGGAAGATTTAGAGAAAAGGGCAGCAGATTTTGTCGATGACGACTCTGGTGTTGCCTCTGCAGCAGATGCCTTGCTTGGCGTGGGTCATATCATTGCAGATCTTTTTAGTTCTCGAGCTGATGTAAGGCAGCGTTTGCGTAAACTTCTGTTTCAGAAGGGGCGACTTCGCAGCCTGCGGATTGAAACACCTGGCAAAGCACTAACTAAAACAGCGAAACATTTTCGAGATTATTTCGATTTCGATGAGCATCTTCAGAAAGTCCCACCTCATCGTGTTCTGGCAATGAATCGAGGAGAAAGAGCAAAGGTTTTGCGAGTCCGTATCGAGGGGCCAACAGAAGAAATTCAGAAAATAGCTGATGAATTAGTTATTACTGCGGGTCATCCTCACGTGGAATTTCTTAAAGGTTGCTGCCGTGATGCACTTTCACGATTGATTTTGCCGAGTCTTGAACGTGAGGTGCGGCGGGAGATGACTGATGCGTCCGAAGAGCACGCGATTGCAGTTTTCGCTCGCAACTTAAGAAACCTTTTGTTGCAGCCTATGGTTACCGGCCGAATTGTTCTTGCAATCGACCCTGGCTTTAAGAGTGGTTGCAAAGCGGTAGTGCTTGATTCTTGCGGCAATCCGTTGGCTCATGACATTCTGCATATCGTTGGTAAAGCAGAACAGAAAAAAGCAGCAGGTTCTCGAGTTATTGAACTGGTTCGTGAGCACGGTTGTAAGGTGATTGCGGTTGGAAACGGAACGGCGGGGAGAGAAGTAGAGTCCTTGCTGTCAGAACTCATAGTTGGTGAATTAAAAGAAGATGATATTGCGTATGTGATTGTGAATGAGGCAGGAGCGAGTGTCTATTCTACAAGTCAATATGCACGCGAGGAATTACCAGATTTTGAAGCAGCATTTCGGGGCGCAGTTTCAATTGGTCGTCGATTGCTCGATCCGCTCTCAGAGCTTGTAAAAATTGAGCCAGCAAATATTGGAGTTGGTCTGTATCAGCATGACGTCAAAGCGCGACATCTTCACACATCACTCGATGCAGTAGTTGAAGGTTGTGTTAATTATGTCGGCGTTGATGTGAATACTGCGAGTCCGGCACTGTTGCGTTATGTGGCTGGTCTGAATCAGGCTGTTGCAAAAGGCATTATTGAATGGCGTGCTGCGAAGGGTCCGTTTACTTCGCGAGAACAGTTTCGTGAGGTGCCTGGTTTTGGTGATGCGGCATTTGTGCAAGCAGTTGGTTTTTTGAAAATAGCTGACGGTATGAATCCACTTGATTCGACACGAATTCATCCGGAAAGCTATCAAGTTGCCGAACGACTGCTGGAAAAAATGGATACATCGTCGGCCGAATTGGTCGATCGTGATAAACACCAAAAAATTACTGATGCGGTGAGTAAAATTGATCTTTCCGCGGTGGCTGATGAATTAGGTGTTGGGCGATTATTGCTTGCTGATATTGTTGAGCAATTCGTTCGTCCAGGTCGGGATCCACGTGAGGATCTTCCTGAGCCTCTGTTTAAGCAGGGTGTGCTTAAGTTTGAGGACCTTGAGGTCGGTATGGAACTACGAGGATCGGTGTTAAATGTTGTTGATTTTGGCGTTTTCGTTGATATCGGTTTGCACGACAGTGGGCTTGTGCACGTCAGTCAGCTTTCAAGCGGGTTCATACGGGATCCACACGCAGCAGTTGTTGTTGGCCAAGCAGTCAGGGTCTGGGTTCTCGAACTCGATAAAACTCGTCGCCGTGTAGCCTTGACCATGATTAAGCCTGGTACAAAGCCGGTCCATGGAGCAAGCAGGGGCCGGCAGCAGAATTCTAAAAAGAAATCCGTTGAAGGTACGTTACAGAAAAATTCAGGAGAGTCTAAGAGTGTAAAAAATGGACGTGGTCATCGAAATTCTAGAGAGCATGAAAGAAAAGGAAGAAAGCAATTTCGTGGACCTCGCACATACACATCTCGTCCGGATCGTAAGGCAAAGAAAGCTATTACTGCAGAAATGAAGACCGGTCAGGAGCCATTACGAACATTCGGTGATTTAAAACAGTTTTTTGATATTCAAACAGGTGCCGATGACAACTTGGATAAAAATCCTAAAAAGAAGCAAAAGAAAGACAGTGAAACGCAAGAAACTGCATTAAAAAAAACGGTAACAAGCAATGTTGACCGAGAAGATCTCGGTACTCCTTCATCAACAGTATCAGTAACGGACAGTAAAGAAGAGCAGCCCTCGGCTGTAGAAGTTGTCGCAGAGGCTATGCCGGCCAAAGATACAACTGCACTTGAAACAGACGGCTCCACACAAGCGCCCTCGTCCAAAGTTCATGACTCAAATGAGGCACCTCATGAACAGCAATCTAGTGAGGGTTCTTCAGAAGAGCCTGCTCAGTAGTCTTGTCAAATTCCTCACGACTACGCTCTAGCGTTCACGGAACGTTATTCGGCCCTTTGTGAGGTCGTAAGGAGATAATTCAACCTTAACCTTATCTCCAGGAACGATCCGGATGAAATTCTTTCGCATTTTTCCGGCCACGTGAGCATTGACGATGTGTCCGCCCTCAATTTGAACTCGGAATCGGGTGTTTGCTAATGCTTGGGTAACAACGCCTTCGACCTCAAGAGCTTGTTCTTTTTCCGCCATGTGAATCCTATAGAAATTGATTTGTAGTTAACTCGACTGTATCCTGCCTGAGGAGAAACGTCCAGTCAGAGACCGCGGGCTCACTCGTCAACAGGGGCAGGAGCCGAATCAGAGGCTTTCCACCGCAGAAAGGCATCAAGGAAACCGTCAAGATTGCCATCGAGAACACTCTGGAAGTTGCCCACATAATGCCCTGTTCGCTGGTCTTTTACGCGTTGGTCAGGGTGAAGAAAATAATTTCTAATTTGTGAGCCAAAACCAGTCTTTGGTTGAAGTTTGTATTTCGCGAGTTGCTCAGCTTCACGTTTTTCTTCTTCGAGTCGAGCGAGTCGAGACCGCAACATTTTGATGGCAGTGGCTCTGTTTTTATGTTGACTACGCTCGCTTTGACATTGAACCACAATTCCACTTGGAAAGTGAGTGATCCGGATAGCACTCGACGTCTTATTGACATGCTGGCCACCGGCACCACTTGCTCGAAAGACATCCTCTCGGATGTCTTCATCTTTTATTTCAACATCAGGGTCTTCATCGCTTATTTCCGGAGAAACATCCACGGCAGCAAAACTCGTTTGCCGTTTTCCTTCAGCGTTAAAGGGGCTAATTCGAACGAGTCGGTGAATGCCCATCTCACCACGTAAATATCCATACGCCCATGGCCCCCTTATTGCAACGGTGGCATTCTGGATGCCAGCTACGTCATCGTCTTGCCTGTCGAGTAATTCAAGACGGAATTCTCTTTTGTTCGCCCAGGCAGAGTACATTCGTAACATCATCTCTGCCCAATCATTCGCATCTGTACCGCCATCTCGAGCATGAATTGACACGAGTGCATCGCAAGAATCATGGGGCCCGCTTAGGAGAGAAGTTAATTCCAGCTGATCAATAAGCTGTTCAACACGAGTCACCTCAGCAGACAGTTCGGGCTCTAATGAATCATCTTCTTTAACAAGTTCTACAAGTGCTTCCAGATCACCTGCAGCCGAAATTGATTCATCAAGGGGCTTCAGGATGGTGTTTAACTGCTTGAGTTCGGCAACAGTACTTTGCGCTGTATCACTGTCGTTCCAGAAATCAGATTGAGACATCTGGTTTTCAAGTTTAGCTGCTGATTTGGTACGACCAGCATAGTCAAAGAGAGTCTCGTAGTTGAAGGAGGCGGCCACAGACTTCTTCTACACGATGAAAGAGTGTTGTATCCATGCGGCAGATTGTATGGTGCGGCATGACCTCAGACAAAGAGTTGGTTTGTTTTCTACGGAGCAGACATGTTTCTTTTGGCTTATGCAGTTAACGACGTTTAATTATGTTGCCAGGAAAACGGACAATAATTCGATGAATTTCGAGGGCAGAGCACGCTGATAATACACGGGAAGGTTCCAGATTTGTGTATTCGACAATGGCGTCGATCGTGGTGCTTTTGTTCTGATTTGAGGTGGCATCAATTCCAGCAAGTATACGTTGTTCAATTTCATTCAGTTTTTGTTCTGCTGGGTGGTGGACTTCATGCTCACTAGTACAGGTTGCTTTTTTATATAACGGTCCAAGTTCATCAAGAATTTGATCGACACACGTTACAAGAGTAACTCCATCACGTATGAGGCCATGGCATCCTGCGGACATTCTGCAATCAATGGGACCTGGAATAGCAAAAACATCCCGTCCCTGTTCCCCTGCCAGTCGTGCTGTTATTAATGCACCAGATCGCTCTGAAGCCTGAATGACAAGAGTGCCAACGCAGAGCCCCGAAACAATTCTGTTTCGCCTTGGAAAAGCTGCCGCTTGTGGTGGGGTTGAGGGTGGAACCTCACTCATTACACATCCATGATGAACAATTTCTTCAACTAAACGAGCATGCTCGCGTGGGTAGATATTGCATAAGCCACTTCCTAAGACTGCAATTGTCCGTCCACTAGCACGGATTGCCTCATGATGTGCGGCTGCATCAATGCCTCGAGCAAGACCACTCACGATAGTTAAACCAGCACGGGCAAGGCCGTTTGCAAAAGTTTTTGCGATCCGGTGCCCTGCAGTAGTAGCGTGTCGAGCGCCAACAATAGCAAATGCCATCCTATCGCAAGGCTTGAATGCACCACGAATGAAGAGCATGTCGGGTGGGTCAGGAATGTGTGAAAGGAGTTCCGGGAATTCGGGATCGGTATCCAACAAAACATCGATGCCATGTTGCTTGCATTCATCAAGAATGCGTGAGGCCTTTGTGCTCGTTCTGTTTCTGAAAATGGTAGATGCTAGGTTGTTGCCAACGCCGCGAACACTTTGGAGTGACGATACGCTTTGCTCAAAAATGTTCGACACTGAGCCAAACTTAGAGATGAGGCGATGCCGGAGGGCTGGCCCAAGGCCTGGTACAGCAGAGAGTTTGATTCGATCAAGTAAGAGTTGATCACGAGGGAGAGTTGTATCTTTCTGAACTTGCAATTCGAACATGATGTGACCTAGCGGCACGAGATGTGTATTTATGTACACTATACAGCCGTGGTCGAGAATCGCAAAGGAATATCACAATTCGCTGAAAGATTTCTAAGCCGGTCTATTTCGCAGCTTTCAGTTCGGCAAGGTGCTGGGCCGTATCGACAAGACGTTCCCAATTTTCCTGAACGTATTCTGGTGGCCCGCCCATTTCGGCAACAGCAACAGCGACTTCCTCTGTAGGCACCATCTCAATCGCATCCCAAGGGCAGACCTTGAGGTCATACGGATTCGTTTTTTTACCAGGAATATGTACACAAACCTCACAACCAACGCATCGCTCAATATCGATCTCACACCAACTTTGGAGGTTGTGGAATTGGTCGTATTGCTGCACTTTGAAAATGCAATCAACGGGGCAGACTTCGAGACAGCTCTCGCAGCCGGTGCAGTTATCCGCATTAATAACCGCAAGTTCCTTCGGAAGCTTTTTTCTAGGACCTTGTTTTGCCATATGACTTACTATCGGAATTTGGTGGGGAAACCTGAACCTCTGTATTGTAGCCGTGAGAAATCCTCCGACCAAATCGAATTATCAGGCATCGAGATTGAGGTGGATTGAGCCGCTTAAAATACTGGATTTAATGAAATTGTCCCAAAACATGATGTAGCCAGAGGAGAGGACAATGTCCCGAATGTCCTTGCCATTTCCCGGTGTGTCGTGGCTTTCTTTATGTTTGGAATCGACCGAGAGATGACTTATGTCTTTGGGATATATTCTCCAGAAAAAATTTCATCTGCGCTTTGCCGGGCACGCACCAGTTGAGATGAGCCGCGATCAATAAGTATTTCAGC
>PKCL01000383.1 GCA_002862165.1 Planctomycetaceae bacterium | reverse complement strand
CTGCATCACGAACATGAAAAAGCACAACATCCTTCTGAGCTTTGAGACGTGCTGAATGCAGTTCATTGGCGAACCGCTGCAGGAAAATTCCGTCGATTCCATAGTCACGCATCCAACGGAAATGCCTACTGATCGTTTTTTTGTTGGCACTGCTGTAGACCGCAGCAGGACGACCATCGGCGTGCTTAAAGTCAGTTGGATATCGCTCATCCTGACCGAACTCTTGCATGTCAGGCCATAAATCGACAGCGGCATTTCCCGGCCCGAATGGGCGATGGATCGCACGAGCCCAGTGGGTCCAGCCCAACTCGCCACCGTCTTCAGAGCAAGTGAACCACCCTTGGTATCCACACATAACCTTGCCCGTCAAAGTATGAGAATTCACCACTGCATTACCCGCCGGCTGACCAGCGTCCACATCAACCTGCTGAAAGACACCTACCTGTCTCACATTCAGTACAAAGCAAGTGATCAAGACAAGCCATCTCAGTTTTTGACATTTTCGCTGGCACACCATTTATTCATCCTTTGTCACGTATTCCCTTACAACAAAAAACAAACATTCAAAACCGAAAACAACTCTACGATAAACGGGTGACGAACGTTCGTGGGCAACGTGACTTCAGGATTTTGATTAACTTGTTAGATAAATCCATAATATTGGCAAGCTGCACTGAACCGAGAAGACACTCGCTGTGATTGCTCGCAAACTCCACTCTCCAACACAATCCCAGACACATCATTCTTAAGCATGGCAACAGATTTCACTTCTCCTTGCAAGCAGTCGTCATCACGATTGTCTCCAGGCCTCTTTCTACGTCAGAATTGAGTGATAATTACGCTCGTTAGCTTATTGTTTCATAATAAAAACATTACGGATTTCCTACCCATTCGCCATTCCTGAATCGCTACCATGCCTCTCGTCCTCACGGCCCGAAATCAATCGTTCAACGGCAACCAAGTTTGTCGTCATTTATCTGTCCAAGGCCTTCTTCCAGAAGTCGTAAAAAAACAGAGCCTCAGTGCTATCAAACAAATGCCAGTGCTCTGTGACAATCGAGCTTCGAGACTTGGTTCCTTCTTTGATATCGATGGGGATCCCAATGATGATCTCATTGAATGTGTTGGTGACTTCTCACGAGTTCACTTTCTTGGGGCCGGCATGCAATCGGGAACAATCCTCGTACAAGGAAATATTGGCCGACATGCAGGAGAACAAATGCGAGGAGGTACACTTCTCATCAAAGGCTCAGCAGCAGATTGGCTTGCATGCGGCATGCAAGGGGGCGACATTCATGTTTATGGAAATGCAGCAGACAATGTGGCCGGCTCCCTTCCGGGTGATCGCCACGGCATGACCGGAGGGCAGGTGCTAGTCCACGGTTCAGTCGGGGCGCTCAGTGGAAGTCGAATGCGGCGAGGTCTCCTCGCTGTTGGAGGGAATACTGGTGAGGCACCTGGCTTTGAACTTTTGGCAGGCACCGTTGTTATTGCCGGGCAGCCTGGGCCCCATACGGGCCTCGGGATGCGAAGAGGATCGATCGTGCTTTCTGGCGCGATCGCACGCTGTGACAAGAATATTACCTGTATCCCACCTACCTTTATTCAAGGCGCGATCTGGCGACCTCATTTCATTGGACTTTTAAGGAAACAACTGGCGAATCTCGGCTTTCCTGGCATCCGGAATACTGCGTGGACAGGCCCCTGGCAGCAGTGGCATGGAGACACCCTAGCTGGAAGTCGTGGCGAAATCATGACACTCGTGAATCCCTAGGTGTACGATCCATCGACCACAGACAGGTATTTTGCCGCCATTTCCTGATAGCCGCTTCCGCTGCATTCTTTTTTTAGCTACCTTATGGTGCTCGCGGACAAGGTTTTTCTTGCTTTAGAAATCAGTCTTCACAAGCTACTTGCTTGTATTCGACGCCATCCGCAAAATACACACAAAACTTTTTACGAAACACTCCATGCCCACGATTAGCCAACTTGTTCGCAGCCGTCGACGTCCAAAGCGCCGGTTTTCAAAATCACCGGTACTTGATAGATGCCCTCAGAAACGCGGGGTCTGCCTCCAGGTTCGAACGATGACTCCGAAGAAACCTAATTCTGCTCTACGGAAAATCGCTCGTGTTCGTCTATCAAATCAAAAAGAAGTTACGGTTTATATTCCAGGCGAAGGTCACAACCTGCAGGAACATTCGATTGTTCTTATACGTGGCGGTCGTGTCCGTGACCTTCCGGGAGTTCGGTATCATGTGATACGCGGTGCACTTGACACTCTTGGTGTCCAAGGCCGCAAACAATCCAGAAGCCTTTATGGCGCGAAGCGAGACTAGACGAGACTAGAAAAGCATTCGTACATTTCGTTTTTAATACGAGGAAAAATTAGTTCATGGGAAGCATCACTGCCAGCCGTACACAACTTAGGCCGGACCCAAAATTCCAGTCTCTTCTAGCAAGCAAGTTCATCAACTGCTTAATGCTTGATGGTAAGAAAAGTGTCTCGCAACAAATATTTTATAAAGCCATGGATGTTGTTGGTGAAAAAATCAATGATGCTGAGCCGATTGAGGTATTCACGCGAGCTGTAGAGAATGTGAAGCCGGCTGTTGAAGTGAGATCGAAAAGAGTTGGTGGTGCCGCCTATCAGGTACCGATGCAAGTCAACAGAAACCGGCAGCAGTCTTTAGCGATACGCTGGATCTTGTTGGCCGTTCGTGAAAAAAAGGGACGACCGACATACCAGAAATTAGCTGAAGAAGTAATCGCGGCTTACAAACGCGAGGGTGCTGCAATCACTCGGCGAGAAAATGTTCACCGCATGGCAGATGCTAATAAGGCCTTTGCCCACTTTGCATGGTAAAGACAGTAAGCAAACCCTGATTAGTGGAGGTCTACCTTTCTCAGCCCGTACGCCATCAGGAATTGCTAGCGAGTCTCAACAATAGCCGGCAGCAGCATCAGAGGTTTCCCTGATGCAACGAGGCTCAAAAGACGGAATTGACTTGATACTTCTGTAATGAATACATCATTGAGTTTCGATTGACCTAGAAGACCAAAAATCCGCATCATAATCGCCTCTGTTGTTCGCGACTCAATAGGAAGGGGCTGATGCGTTTCGGTAACACCGAGGAACCCATCAAAAAAGCCACGGGGTTTTGGCAAAAGGAGTCGCTCTACTGCACTTGGATCAGAGATCTCTGCAAGTTGTCCAGCCCTAAGAACAGCATCTTCAAGTGTTCCAAGCAAATCGACAAGTCCGGCTGACTGTGCCATCCGACCAGTGAACACTCGCCCCTCAGCAAGTGTATCGAGATGCTCGCGATCGAGCTTTCTTCCCTGTGCCACTTTCAATGTAAAAAGACGGTATACGTCTTCCATGGTCGTTCGAAAAGCATCTTTTTCACTTGATGTAAAGGGTTTTTGAGAAGAGAGCCAACCAGCATTTCTTCCACGGCTGACTACGTCGGTATGAATGCCATATCGATCGAGGGCACCTCCGATTGCAATTTTTCCACCAACAACTCCTATTGAACCTGTGAGTGTGCCTGGAGCAGCCACAATTTCATCTGCACCCACGGCAATATAGTAACCGCCACTCGCAGCAGTGTCCGAAAGGCTTGCGACGATCGGTTTTTGACACCGATCAAGCTCTCTCCAAATAAGATCACTGGCAAGTGCTGATCCACCAGGAGAATTAATTCGTATCACGAGAGCAGCTACGGAGGTGTCTTCTGACGCCTGACGGATAGCCTTCGTGATGACTTCGGAACCTGCCGCACTTCCACCAAACATTCCGACACTGCCTCTTCCATCAACAATTTCACCTTGTACGTGAATAATCGCTATTCGCTTTGATGTTTCTTTTTGTGATGTTGTTTCTGTCCCTGAAAGAATATCTATGAGCTTCATGAAGCCACTCAGTCCAGAGAAGTCTGTGTCGACATCCTGCTTCCCGTAATCACGCCTGAAATCAACGGGTGAATTCGTCGAACTGGCTGAGAGACTACTTAGCACTTCGTCTTCGTACGCAATTCCATCAATAAGCGCGGCTTGTACTGCTTGGTCCGGAGTAAAAATCCCAATATCAATAAGTTCTCGAACCTTTTTCTTTTCAAGACCTCGATCTTTAGTAATTTGTTCCACCATCTGCTCAAAGAGATCGCCAACAAAAGATTCGTATTGCTGCCGCAATTGTGGACTCATCGAATCTCGGGTGAGTGGCTCACCTGCACCTTTGAATTCACCGACTTGTAAAATTTCTGCCTGAATACCGAGCCGATCAAGAAGCCCTTTATAAAATGTGACTTCCGTTCGGACACCAGTAATGGCCAGTGTTGCAGCAGGTGGCATCACAATTCTGTCACACGCTGCAGCAACGCTGTAGTCGAGAGGTTCACCGCTTATGAGATACGCAACGACTGGCTTTCCTTGATCCCGAATATGTTGTATCGACTCACGTATTTCTAAAACCCGGGCACGACCGAGTTGAGGAGATTGAATGGAAAGAAGTACTGCACGCACGCTTTCATCTTTCGCGGCATCCTCAAGCCGCTCTAACATACGACTTAATCGAGGAGCAACGTCTCCTAGTAATCCCTCTTGGCCAACACCCTCGGATAGAGATCCCGTAAGGCTAATGCCAGCGATAAACCCTTTTTCATCAGCTAAAACGACGTTGTAATTTAAAGATCCAGCCAACTGGAAAACAAAACATACTGCTATTCTGAAGAGTACCAATTTCGATCTACAGCCAGTAAAACATCTGACTCTCTGAGCTTCGCAACGAGTGACCATTCGTCTCTCCTATATGGTGAAAGAAGCAGACCGCTCATGCCACATCAAGGTACGAGCCGACCGGTTTTATTAGTGTAGTGCCTCATCGTATGAAAAGTTGATTGAAGTCATCGGAGGACCAATGCCGAAAACGACCTTGACAATGTACTTCCGTATAGTAGGATATGGATGTTTAGGTCCTCATAGTGCTGTGTATTGAAGGTGTACAAGACATGCCACGATCACAAAAATCAGCTCCGAAAGATTCTGCCCATGGCCCGAAGGGGAAAACCTCTTCTCACGTGCCTGGGAAACCATCTCGTGCTCGTGCCTACACCTCAGTACATCGACCGGCTTCCGGCATTTCCCGAATGCTGCAACCGGAAGAAGAAAGCCAAGACACGAGCGATATGCCAACGGCACGGCAGATGGAGATTTACGAATTTATCCGTGACAAGATTTATTCTCGGGGTTTCGGCCCAACCGTACGAGAAATTGGTGTGGCCTTCTCTATTCGCTCACCTAACGGTGTTGTCTGCCACCTCAAAGCTTTAGAAAAGAAAGGGCTTATCACAAGAGGCCGCAACATGTCACGAGCCATTGAACTCGTGACCGAATCGCCTCACAGCCGAGGCATGCAAATGGCTGGATGGGTTGCAGCTGGAACCTTGAGAACAGCGGAGGAGCAAAAGGAGCGATTCGATTTCACGGAGCTTTTCACTCAAGAAAATCATTTCGTGCTTAAAGTCATGGGTGACTCGATGATTGATGCTCAGATTGCTGACGGCGACTGGGTCATTATTGAAAAGCGTGAATCGGCACGACATGGAGATATTGTTGTTGCCCAAACTGAAGATGGTGAAGCGACTCTCAAACAATGGTTTCCAGAACGTGGTCGAATTCGCTTACAACCAGCGAATGATTCTATGAAGCCTATCTACGTGGACTCGGCCAAGGTGCTCGGTGTACTTGCTGGTGTTGTTCGAAAAACATGAGTACCACCGAGTGACTTACGTTTCCTGAAACAAAATCATTAAGCTGCCTCAGGATTTGTTTCAGTACTCTCCATCTGATTTAATTTGTTGTACAGCGTTTTCAAACTGATACCAAGTTCATCTGCAGTCCTCGACTTGTTACCGTCATTTCTTCCGAGGCTATCGATAATCGCCAGTATCTCTATCTGTTTGAGACTCTGCGGCTTATTCGTAAGCTCACAATCTCCATCGGTATCTAATCCTACATTCTCTTTTTCAGAGCTGGTAGGGATCGAGTTGGACCTCAGTATTGTATCCCCAGCCCGTTGTATTCTAGGAGGAAGATGTTCGGCACGAATTGGCAATTCATCACAAAGAACAAGTGCATGTTCAACACAGTTCGCGAGCTCGCGAACATTCCCTGGCCAATTGTACCGTTGCAAAATTTCGGCAGCCTCGTCCGTCATAATTTGAGTTCCGGCTGGAATTATCTGTTTTCTTTTTTCTACAAAATGCTTGGTAAGTAGCAGCAGATCACTCATGCGTTCTCGCAGTGATGGAACGCTAATTTCAAACGTATTAAGACGAAACAATAGATCTTCTCGAAAATCACCAGATAAAACCATTTCTTCAAGAGAGCGGTGTGTTGCACAAACCACTCGAACATCAACTGTTATCGGGTGGTTGTCTCCAACTCGACGAATCTCTCCGGACTCAAGAACTCGAAGGAGCCGAGACTGAAGTGCCGGGGGTAATTCACCGACTTCATCTAAAAAAAGTGTGCCCCCATTGGCTACTTCAAAAAGGCCTGCTCGATGTTCACTCGCTCCCGTAAAGGCACCTCGGCGATGTCCGAATAATTCGCTTTCAACGAGTTGCTCCGGGAGACCACCACAATTAACGGTGACCAGTGGTCCGGCAACACGGTGACTCAGTTCATGAATAGCACGAGCAACAAGTTCCTTGCCGGTACCCGTTTCACCACGGATTAACACAGTCGCCTCACTGGCAGCAACTTTTGCAACCAGTGATTGCATCTGATCTATAACAGATGACTCACCTACCAACTGCATACGGCCTTCTGCCTGCCTGACGCGTCGTTCAAGTGATCTCACTTTAAGAGTCATGGATCGTTTCGTCCGAACTCTTTGAAGGACCGCCTCAATTTCGACTAATTTGCAAGGCTTCGTCAGGTAGTCGAAGACGCCATGCCGTAATCCAGCTACAGCAGTCTCAAGAGTAGACTTTCCTGTGATGATTACACTCTCGGTGTCTGGTGCAATTTCACGAACTCGTCGGATGACATCAAGCCCTCCTGCTCCAGGCATATCGAGATCTACTATGACGCAGTCAAATTCATTTTCATCCAGAACAGCCAGTGCTGTGAGCCCATCCGGACAAATTGTTGCCTTGTGGCCAAGACGTGGTAATTCCAGCCTCATCAGCTCCTGAATCGATGGCTCGTCATCAGCAAACAACACTCGCAGTGATCGCTCTACCAAGGACTCATTTGCCTCTTCGTTATGCTGCGTAGTCGACATTTTTTCCCTTCTCGTAGTCTGGCTTTGTTCTCTCTACCACTGTGGAAGAACCGCCCCCTTTTATACTTTGGCTATCAACACTGATCACTGGAAGAATGACACAGAAAGTTGCACCACATGTGGGACCATCGCTCATTACTTCAATTCTTCCTTCATGATCCGCAACTATTCGATGGACTATTGACAGGCCAAGACCTGTTCCTTTTTTTGATGGACGGCTCGTAAAAAATGGTTCAAAAAGATTCTTGAGTACTTCCTCGTTCATTCCGCATCCGTTGTCAGTGAGTACCAACTTCGCCTCGTCACCGTCGCGACTGACTGTGAGTACAACCTCACCATCTTCATCTATTGAATCGAGTGCGTTTACAAGTAGATTGAGCACCACTTGTTTAATTTCTTGTGGATTGGCCAACACAAGCACATCCGGTCCATCTACAAACGACACAGTCTTATGAGCAAATCGTCCCACATGTCGAAGCATATCTACAACGTCATGGACTAAAGCGCCGAGCGCAGTCACCTGCCTACGGACTTCTCCCACGCGAGAAAAATCAAGTAGTTTTTCTGTTATGCCTTTACAACGAAAGGCCTCGCTTTGAATAAGCTGGAGATATCGCGAAGCAACCGCATCGACTTCACTACCTATTCGTGCCTCAAGTGACTCAGCACACATTGCGATAGAGGCCAGAGGGTTATTGATTTCGTGTGCCACTCCAGCGGCCAGAAAGCCCACACTAGCTAACTGTTCACTTCGCACCACCTCCTTTGTTCTCAGTTGAACCTGATGATCAAGATCATCTCTGATTTCCTGAAAACGGGCAGTCATATCGTTCAGTGCTTGCCCTAGATCAGCCATTTCGTCGCACGTATCCAACTCGATACGAAAACCAAAATCACCTCCTGCAATCCTCCGGGAACCGTGCCCGAGGTGTCGCAATGGACGGAAAACCCATGAATATGTGAGGAGGCCTAAACCCAGAAGTAACACAACTGCAGCGAGTGCAGATGCCCATGTCGTTATAATAAGCGTACGGTATCGACCCCGCACCTCGTGCGCTAGATCATGCATTCGTGACTGTAAAAAAGTAGGCAGTTTTGCGGACAAGAATGCGAGGGAATCAAGATGCGACCCGATAGCCGTTAGTTTTAATAATTGTCCGTCAACAAGATCTAATGATTTCTGGTCAGTTGAACTCTGACTTGCGGAGGCTGCCTCCTGAGCAAGCGTCCATATAGTCTTAAGCTCGGTAGCTATTCTTCTTGCAATATCCCTCTCGTGGCTACGGTCTCCAAAGGGTTCTTCGTCTAACTCTCCAGCTGTAAGTTCATGACAGTAATCCTGTAGTGCAACGCCAGTCTCAGAAATATTTTGAAGGAAAGATCCGTCAGATATTAATTGAACCCGTGACTTTTCTTTGCTTATTAAGTTATTTTCAACGGTTACTTCATCTTGCTGTTCCTGAAAACTGGGCTCTCCGGATTCGAGTAACTCAATCTGTGGTGGATTACTTATTGACGCGTCTGTCCAAATACCGAGATCTACAGCAGACATTGCTCGCGAATGTGATAGTCGTAATTGCCCGACGCACGACGCCAATCGACTTGCTTGTGGTAACTCACTTGCACGACTACTAAGTGCTTTCACTAACCTTCTATATGAGTACACACTAAGAAAACTACTTGCTGACAGTAATGTCACGGTGAAACCAACAAGGAGCCCCACCACAAGAAGCTTATTACGAATCGGTCGTTGCTTTGCCAAAGCCGACCTCCTGGCTTGAGGACTTAATACGTCTTTACAAAGAAATCATTTATTCCAGAAGGTAGCAAGACTCATGCGAAAGCCAAATATGAAAAGAGCGGCTAAAGCCGTGTTCTAGAAGAAAACCGGGCACAGATTGAGTGGCAATCTCACGTTGGATTCAACAATCCAAAATCAAACAAGCCCCCAACGCTTCCGAAAAAACCACTCAGTACAGAGACACCCGGCTACGATCAAGAGTGTGATCCAATTATCCCAAAGAGATACTGACCATTCTTCACTTGTAGTAAATACGGGTCTAGCTTGTCCAATCTCCTTGAAAATACTTGATAGCTCCTCCGGAAGCCTCACGCCTCCATCAGTCGTACTTGCAATCTGCTGCATGAGTAAAGTGTTTGCCCGTGGATTCGCCAGTTCTAAATCTTGACGGTACACGACGAACCTCGCAACAGCCTCTCCTCCTTGAAGGTCTGCCTTAACAGCCACTCGCCAGTCTCCTGGCTCCGAACAACCTGTAATGGCCCCAGAAAAAGATTCACCATTTTTTACCAGACGGACATACCGTGACTTTCCAGCTGGATCAACAACCGTAGCAGAGAGTGTATTTCCTTTTGCAAGTGTTCCGTCGGGGAGCGTGAGACCTGTGTCAAAAACCAAAGGACTTCCCACAGAAATACGGCGCCGTGCAAGCTTCAACCAGAGTCTCTCTCCGTCAAAATCGTCCCGTCGCGCTAACCAAAGAACAAATTGACGCCAAAATCTTTGATACGACAAAGAAGAACCTTCCATTGCCCATCTCCATGTCGAATCAACCGCAAAGACAAGCACTCGGCCCAATCCATATTCACGAGCCACCAGAAGAGGAAGACCTGTTTCTGAGATAGCAAGCGTCTTGGCTACTGGTAAAAGTCGTGGTAGACGGTTTGCCCCATCCAGTGGTGGTAACTTTCTCCAAATTTGATCTGATTCTTCGACTGTTTGACCGAGCCGCAAAACAGAAACTCCACCAAATTGTTGACTTGGAATAATTTTAATCGGACCTCTTACATGAAGATCTTTTCGGATAGGCTGATCAAATCGTTGACGTGAAAGACTGTCTCGAGCGTAGGGCAACAATCTACCGAGTGGTGAACTTCCCCAGCCGCCTGCTTCAAACGAATGAAACCCACCAAGAAATCCAATGCTCGCACCATTCTCAACCATGACTCGAATCTTCTCAAGATCTTTTGGACGAATAGCGTCGACATCGAGGTCGCCTATAAGAAAGACCTTGTAGTCACGCGACAGTTCTCGCTCAAGACTGACCGGCCAACGACTTCTATTTACAGAGTTAATCCATTGGAAATCTATCTGTACATCGGGACTGCTTGAAAGCGTTCGCCGCAAAAACCTTTGCTCTACTCGAGGGCTGCCTTCAAGATAAAGGACACGCAAGCCTCCATCGACCACGTTAACAAAGGTTGCAACAGCATTATTCGTCAGAACAATCTCACCCGCTACTGCATCAATCGATAGAGCAATTTTTCGTTCACCTAATGACTCTGCGGTCCAATCAAAACGTACTGATTCTTCTATCATTCCTTCGGTCGACCGAATCTCCTTCTTCGCGACTTCAGCCAATTCACCGCCTGACTGTTCAACCATCAATCGCACAGTGACATTCCTATCCGACAGACCTTCTAGTCGAATTCGTCCTATAATTTCGACCGTATTTCCTAGAAAGACTTTTTCAGGGACCGATAGGCCCACGACTGATGCATCTCGTGCCTGGGCAGCACCTTGCGACTGTCCGTACGTAATTGCCCAAAGTGGGACGCCTCGCTCTCCCAAGCGACGCGACTCGGCCTGTGGTGGCAGATCATTTGGTGGATAGGCGTGCTGACCTCCATCGCTGAGTAAAACGACTGCACTTAGCGGTTGTTCACCCATCGCTCGAACGGCAGATTCCATGGCCGAACCAATTGCAGTTTCCTCTGACGAAGGCCGTCGCTCCCACGCACCGATGTCAAGCGACGTGTTATCAATGGAAATCTGTCTTGCCTCACGATCAAAGACCCATGCCCGAATAAGCATGCTCTCATTAACTATTTGTTTTCTTGTAGACTCCATCGCAGACTTCAGCGTCTCTCGCAAATACTCCCAGCGAGTCTTACTATTCGGACTGTCTGCCACATTCATACTCTCAGACGAATCTGCTAAGACCAGGACGGTCGCTGGTTGCTGAAGTTGTCTTATCGAAACCATACTTGGTTTCAACATGCAAAAAACAAGAACTAGCAGTGCTGCTGTTCGTAAGGCGATTAAAGCCAGTCGCCTTCCCGGTGACAAACGACTTTTATCCGGAGCTAAAAAAAACAAGAGACAGACAAAAGCGGCAACCAACAGCACTATGCCCAACCACGAACCCACTGGATCAAAATAAATTGATGTCGTATGAATCAGACTGCTGGCAGTCATGATGAGTACTCCGTCTCTGAACCGAAACCTGATGGTATCGGCGGAGGCATTTTTTCTACCTGCCCTTCAATTATTCCCGCTGACGGGACAGGGGGTGGCGGTATGGCCTCTGCTTCTTCCTTAGCATCGATACTCTCCGCAAAAACTTCAGCAGCACCTGCTTCAGGATCGGCTCCTACGCGAGGTGCATAAAATCGATTTGAAACCCACCAATCTAAGGCAAGTAATACTGCAGCCAGGAAAAAAATCCAACTGCACAACTCTGCCCCAACACGATGATTCATAACATCTCGATCGAGGCTTTCCACATCGCGTACAATACGTCGATTCACACCAAGTAGTACTGTCGCTTCATTATCTGTGAGTCGTGAAAAATCGGTTGCTGATTTTGGCAGCCTTGCACTAAATCCTTTTACAAATCCCGCAGTTTTCCCACCAGACTGGATCCGGTAATTACCGGGCTGCCGAGTTGCAGAAACAGCAATCGCTCCCTGTTGCTGATCAATGGCTACAGGAAATGTATCTCCAAGTGGTGTTCGAACCGTCGCCGTAGGTAGATCATGACGCTGCAGGCGAAGTCTCGCAATTTCACCTGCCGTTATATTGAGAGAATCTGGAGTTTCTACAACATATCCTAAAATTTCATTGGCAAGCATCATAAATGGCCAAGGTTCAAAACCTGTGGCAAGTTGATTCCAAGCCTGCGGATCACTTGCTGATTGAGATATAGGCGTTGTCACAATGACAACTCTTCCCTTTCCGAGCATCCGCTCAAAAAGTGCAGGTAGTCCATTACGATAATTTGCAAAAGATCTTGCAGGTAATAGCTGCTCGTCTTGCACATCACCACTCACAGAAGTCGGCTTGAACTCCCAATGACGAAAAACTGGGAAATCTTGCCACGGCACGGAATCACCAACACGTCGAAATGCGGACAAAACCGGATGATCCAAAGACGAAGGTGCCAAGTAATTCGAACGATCTGCTGAACGCCACACTCGCTCGATTTTCCCCCCGAGCACAGCCTCACTTTCGGATGAACTGAAATCCACTGGGTTACCCGCTGATGGACCTAGCCAAACAACAAGACCTCCTCCTTTACTGACCCAGTCGCGGAGCATTTCCCATGTTCGGGCAGGTAGCGGTGGTGGATCAATCAACACAATACTGCGAAAATCGGGCCACGAAGTGTTCTCAAAATGATGAAAGGAATCAAGCGTGACCGTAAATTCATTACGTCCAGCACTCACAAGCGGAAACGGTGCTACAGCCTCAACAAAAAACAGTCCCGTTGTTGAAACCGGTTCCTCAGCAGCTACCAATATGCGTGTTGGTGGACCAACATCTACGGTAAATTCGATTGAATCATCCGCAGGTAGACCATCTCCACCTTCAACGAGAACTCGGCCTTGATGAACTCCAGGCTCCAAACCATTCATTTCAAATCGTACTTCTTCTTCTGCTCCATCTTTCCAGGCCACGGGCTTTTCTCCACGACGAATAAAATCCCCTTCTTGATTCTGAAATTCAACCACAACAGACCTCGCAGAATCAGGGCCTATTCGTCGCGTCATCACAGAAACAGTGAGCGGACTTCCAACAGTAAGACGCTCAGCAGAAAGCTCAAGATTTTCCAACATAAAGTCTTGTGGATGTGTTGCTGAAACATCAATAAAAACGAGACTTATATTTGGATAAAGCGTGTCCCAATCAACTTTCACCGACTGCTCCCAACCTCCATGAGAAAAATCTGTGAACACATAGAGTTCTTTTCGTTGAATCTCTGAACTCTCTAACAGGCCTGCAGCGTCACCCATCGCTGTAACTAAACTCAGCGACGAAGCACCTACCGAGAGTCGTTCAACTCTATTGGTAGCCACGCTGACAGAAGCCGAAAATCGAGCACTTCCTCCACCCGTATCAACGATCGCCACCTTACTCTCAGGCGGGAGTTCTTCAAATAAATTCACTGCAATATCTCGAACCTCATCGAGGCGCGTACGATTTTCTTGACGCAACAACATGCGAGGTGAAGTATCCACCACGCACGCTACGGCAACTGGTCCCTCTTGATCAACAATCCAACCAGTGCCCCGAAGAACAGGCCGGGAAACCGCTAAAACCAACATGCAAAGAGCGGCAACACGTAACAGCAAGAGCAGCAGATGCCGCAACTTAAGCCGACGTTTTCTGACGTGAGATTTAATTTGCAGAAAGCGAAGTGCTGGAAATTGATGAGACACAGGCTTCCGCTGCATAAGAAGATGCAGCAGGATGGGAATCGTGGCAATAGCCATCCCGCTGAGCAACAAAATATTCAGAAAAGAAAGGCCCATAGGTTAATACTACTCTTGAAAACTTGCTTGTTTACCTAGGCTCGCTGCTGACGATTAATCAAATACTCCATAAGGGCAGCATCAAACGGCATGCTCGTATCAAGCGGCACATAATCAATTCCGGCTTGCTGACACATTTGCCGATAGTGATCCCGAAAACCCTCGACACCATTGACATAGTCGCGACGGGCTGCATCAGCATCAACAACCATACTCTGGCTACTCTCAGGATCAGTCAGTTCCACCATTCCCTGAAAAGGAAATCGGACCTCTGCTTCGTCAAGTACATGAAATAATATAATGTCGTGATTACGATGACGCAGTCGAAGCATCGCATCACGAATCGCAGAGGGTTCTGCCAACAAATCGCTAAACACCATCAATAGGGAGCGATGTCGAAGCATTGCTCCGATCTGAATCAAGCTAGCAGGGATATCAGACATACCAGCAGCCTCAGTCTTCGCCAAAAGAGACAGGACTTCTGAGATCTGACTACGTCTCGATCGAGCAGGCAGGGATGCCGAAACTTTTTCACCAAAAACCATCAAGCCACAAGGGTCCTGCTGATGAACCATGAGCCAGCAAAGAGCTGAGGCCAGTGATATCGAGTAGTCTAGTTTGGTAAACTGCTGCCGGTAGGTATACCCCATCGATGCACTCGTATCGACGAGGAGATACCCGGTAATATTTGTCTCGGCTTCATATTTTTTTATGTAATGCTTGTCGGTTTTCGCATAAATAAGCCAGTCAATATCTTTAGGATCATCCCCAGCGGCATATCGACGGTGCTCACTGAACTCTACGGAAAAACCCTGGAATGGACTGGCATGAAGGCCCTGTAGAAATCCTTTCACGATAAACTTCGCTCGTAGATCAAGCCTCGCAATCTGCTGAACTACATCTGGCTTAAGATATTCTTCTACTGCTCGCGACATACGGCTCTCATTTCACCAATGGAGGAACCGACGGTTCGGGCACTTCTCTCAGCAATCGTTCGACGATTAATTCACTTGTAAGACCCTCTGCCTGAGCCTGAAAGTTTGTTGATATTCGATGCCGGAGCACCGGCACCGCAATTCTTCGAATATCATTAATAGAGACGCTAAACCTGCCATCCATCGCAGCCATTGCCTTGCCTCCCTGTATGAGAAATTGACCAGCACGTGGACCAGCGCCCCAATCCACTAACTCTGTAATGTACTTGGGCGACTGCGAATCTTTGGGCCGCGTTGAACGAACCAATGCAGCAACATACTTAATGATGTATTCACTCACTGCAACACCTGCAACAAGCTTTTGAATATTCGTTATGGCTCGTCCCGAAAGTACTTTCCGAACTTCAGGACGCTCTGGCCGAGTCGTCGCCATTAATATCCGCTCTTCCTCATCTGCACTTGGATACCCAACTTTTATATTAAACATAAACCGATCAAGCTGGGCTTCAGGAAGAGGGTATGTCCCTTCCTGCTCGACTGGATTTTGAGTCGCTATCGTAAAGAACGGATCCGGCAATGAGTATGTTTCTTGACCAACTGAAACCTCTCGCTCCTGCATTGCTTGAAGTAATGCCGCCTGAGTTTTTGGTGGTGTACGATTGATTTCATCCGCAAGTAGGACATTAGTAAATATTGGTCCCTCTACAAATCTAAAATTGCGTCGGCCTGATTCATCTTCATCCAATACATTGGTACCTGTAATATCTGATGGCATTAAATCTGGCGTGAATTGTACTCGCTTAAAATCAACATCAAGAATTCTTGCCACCGTAGACACCATAAGGGTTTTCGCCAAACCCGGCACTCCCTCAAGCAGACAATGGCCGCGTGTAAAAATCGCAGCAAACAACTGCTCAATAACTTCGTCTTGCCCGACAATAATTTTTTGAAGTTCTTCCTGCATAAGAAGTCGGTGCTGTGAGAATTCCTGCAGCACGTCATCAAGTGACTTTTGTTTTCCAGCAGTCGACACGAAGACGGTTTCCTTCCTTGGGAGAATCGTTGTGCACCTGTTTCCAGCAGTGATACATCTATACTACTAAAAAGTATCGGTCTTTGTGCCACTACGAGGCAAACAAAAACCTTGGCGCAGCATGAAGAAGGCAGGTAGGCCATGTCTCTATCTATGACAATGTCGTAGAATCAGGCTCGACAGACAGGTGACTCTCCTACAGCTGGCAGGCTCTATGCATTACTTGTTATTGAGTGGTTATAAGAAACTTTCATGCGTTGTGTTACTTGCTGTGCTTCAACTCATAGCTGTGCCAATTGCCTCTTCTGCTGAAAATGACCTACAACCCGAGCAGATCAATAACGCAATAGAAAAAGCAAAAAACTGGCTCATTCGCCAGCAAAGCCCTGATGGCACATGGAAGTCATCCATGAGAAGCGACGAAACTGTTGTAGGGGCAACTGCTCTAGTCGTACTTGCACTCGCAAATGCTGGTCTCGATAAAGATGAAAAAGCCATGAAAAAGTCACTTACATGGCTGAGAGAGCAGACACCTACTGATACATATTCAGTCTCACTCCAGACACAGGCTCTTGCGATGGTTTCACCAAAGCGAGACCTCGCTATTCTTGAGCGAAATGCACGTTGGCTTGAGGACCACCAATCGAATGGCCCTGGAACAACTGGGGGCTGGTCTTACGGAGTCAATCGTTCAGGTGCTGATAACTCCAACTCGCAGTTTGCAATCCTTGGATTACACGAAGCGCAGCGCGCCGGTGTTCGTGTACAACCCGCTGTATGGAAATTGGCACAGAAATATTGGGAGGCTGCACAGCGTCTTGATGGTTCGTGGAGTTATACCGCTGGGGGTGGCAACGGCACTGGCAGCATGACCTGCGCAGGAATTGCAAGTATTTGGATAACTACAGAGCATACCGAGCGGCCCGATGCGTTTGTCAGGGAATCAAATATTTCCTGTTGTGGCGGTGGGTCTGCCTCAAAGCCTCTTGAAGCTGGCCTCCAGTGGCTTGGAAAAAATTTCTCGGTCACAAGAAACCCACCGGGAGGCCAGCAGTGGCTCCGCTACTATCTCTACGGGCTCGAGCGAGTTGGACGATTCACTGCAAGGAGGTTTATCGGGAATCATGACTGGTACTTGGAAGGGGCAAAAATGTTTGTCTCGGCTCAGGATCCACTTACGGGGAGCTTTCAAAAAAAAGGGTCTGAAGATGCCGTTGTAGCGACAAGTTTTGCCCTCTTGTTTCTTGCCAAAGGTCGAAGGCCCGTTGTTATTGCAAAAAGCCGTCATGACCTGGAAAATGACTGGAATCAGCATGGTCACGACATTTCACATCTTGTTGAATTCATCGAAAAAGAATGGCGGGATGATTACCCAGCCGGGCTCTCATGGCACGTTCTCAATACGCAGGAAGCCGATACGCAGGACCTTAGCCAGTCACCAGTTCTCTGGATAGGTGGCACTGACGGACTGGATATCGGTAAAGAACCTGGTCGTCGTCTACGAGAATATATTGATCAAGGGGGATTCATCTTTGCTGAGGCGACCTGTTCTGAGGGCGCACTCTTTGACAAGTCTTTTCGTCAACTTGTGAGCGAAATATTTCCTGAACCTGAACACCAACTCAGCCTTCTTCCACCTGAACATCCAGCATGGTATGCAGAAAAATTTGTTCCTCCAGAATTTCAACGA
>PKCL01000089.1 GCA_002862165.1 Planctomycetaceae bacterium | reverse complement strand
TTTGAATTTGCAGAGAGTGGTGACGCATTTTTTGTCGACGCAAGTGGCTGAGGTGGGCTGGGGGCTTCATTCGCAACCACACCAGGTGCCTGAGGCATGGGTGCCTTCGTGGCTTTCGCAAGCGGTTTAGCCTGCAGACGATCCGGCCCTGGGTTATCTTGTCCTACAAGACTCTCTTTTTTACTTTCAAACTGTTTTTCACGAATGATTTCTGGTGCCGGCTTTGCAAAAGACAGCAATGTCTTTTCTTTATTTTTTGCATCTCTATTTCCTCCGAGTTCCTCTGCCGAGTGCTTCGAGGACAATTCTTGCAATGCATCTGATTGCGAAGCTTTCTTCGATATGATTTCAGGCGTTTCAAGCGATTTGTAACGAGCCTTGTCCTGCACATCAATGACTGCTGACGTGGTCGCATGTGAAGCTACTCCGTCCGGCTTTGTGAACATATCTTGAGTGACCTGGTCAGCCAGCACATCGTCAGGTAGCGCATCGGTAGCCACCGCATCGGCAGCCAGCACATCGTCAGTCAGCACATCTTTGTTCGGCGATGACTCCTGTTGTGAAACAGGAGGAACGAGCTTCTTGGTATTTGCACTCGTGTTCTTGTGTAACGGTGGTGTGGGTATTGGCTTTGCAATCACACCAGCAAGAGAATCGTCCTGGTCACCTTCCACCGGGGCGTCGGATGATTCTTTGGCAACAGGCTGTTCATCAACCGCCTCAAGCGTAGGGGGCGATATCTGCTTCGCTGAAAAACGAGACAATTCAGAGGATTCCGTATCAACTGTATTTTTTCCTGCTCGCTCTTCGTCAGTGGCTTTGTCGAAGGAAGCATTCTTTTCAATAGTTTTTTCAAAAGACGCTGGACGCGCTGGATAATCGTCGATGCGACCAGATTCTTGATAGGTCTGTGAGCCGACTGATGAAAAACGACTCTGCTGTACTTCTTTGGCTGGCTGTACAACAAGTGCGGGTGATCCTTCTTTTTGAGGAGAGGACACAGAAGAGTTTGTTGCCGCTGAAGGAATTGGAGACTGAATAGTAGGTACAGTACGGCCAAGTCCGGCAAGCCACACCACAGCAAAACCAGCGAGTCCGCATAACGCGACTCCAATAACCATAGACGTCACCGAGACGCCTTTCGGTGGTACAACAAAATCCTGACGCGATGGACGCTTTTCCATGACTCCACTCCTGATGGGACGGTCGCAAAATCGACCAGAACATCTGGGGAAGTACCAAAGATGGGCGATCAGCAGAAGGCCGTTTCACAAAAAACGACCCAGGTTCGACTCACTAGGCCAAACCGGCTTCACGAAGAATCTGGTGAAGGTGAAAATGAACCTTACCCAGCTTGCCACCATAGTTACCAGCAGATACGGCCAAAATGCCCTCGCCCACTGCCGACTGTATCGCAACTGCCATAGCTTCAGAAACAACGCCTTCGTTTTCACCATCAATGACGATTTCAAGACAGGCAGCAACCTCAGGTACAAGCTCGGTAGAAACCCTACCTACGAGGCTGGGACAAAATGCATCGTTGGTAGAAGCCTTCAGGGCCGCATATCGTGATCCGACTTTACTTCCGGACCGCACGACACCACCGGGAAACGGAGTCATTACTCCTCGTACAGCCGCAATGGCATCGACTGCCCGTTTGGCCGACGCCAGCACGATATCAAGAGAGTTGCCCTGAATAATGACATTACCTCCACCAACACCTTTGGCAACACCACACGTTTCTTCAACAACAAACTCTCCATCCATCACCGGTACACGCCAGTACCGTCGTTCATCGAACACCTTTGTTTTCTCAAAACCATCACCAAAGAACCGAATGCGTTGCCCTAGTGGAATTCGCTCTTCTGCCTCTGACAATCCATCGAAAACGGCTGTTGTGGGGCATGTCAGGAGACACTGGCCAGTTCTTTGTGACACTGCTTCGGCAAGAGATTCGACACTAAAACCAAACGCCAGAAGAGAGGCGCCGGGGCGACCGTCAGGACTTTCATCCGGAGCAATAAATCGCTCAAGACCAACTTCTGCATCACAACCAATAACGCTCGTCCCATACCCACAAAATGACTGCACACCAGCTTCAACCCACGACGCGTCGTGTGCCGTTACGAACAGTCGTGCAAATCTCAGCCGAAAAGCCTCGGCAAAGGTGTCGATGATCTGAGTTGGCCCAAGGTGAATCGCTGCCTCTGACACGGGAAACATCCTTTTCTCAGATGAGGAGCACGTTCTTCATACGTGTCCTGCGAATGCTGTATTCTCACGGACACCCTATTTCAAGTAGTCTATTGGGCTTAGGCAATAGCCACCCAAAAAAATTGTTTACTGAAGCAGAGTGTTCTCTTTCCAGTCGTCATGACGCTGTATTACCCGAGGTTTCTTGCACATGCTTACGCAATTGGTTCATATGATGGTTCCACCAAAACGTTTCGGTTCCTTTTCACTCTCGCCGAGGAAGATGATGATCACAAAGCTCACGCTCGCTTGCTCCCTCTTTGCCACCCTGCTCGTAGGATCTCAAACCGCACGATCCGAAGACCTTGGCATTAGCCTCGTTCCCGATGACGCTGCATTTGTGGCGAGTACGCTTCGCGGTCGCGAACAATATGACCGCATCGTTGGAAGCAATGCTTTTGCCAGCCTCAAGGACTTGAAGTCTGTTGCAAAAGCTCTCGACGAATTCGCCAAGCAGCAAACACAACCTGGAAATCCAATGGCTATTGCAATGATGATGATGCAGATGCCAGACAATCAGGAAGCAATTGACTTATTGAAAGATATGGTGGCAACCGACACTTTCGTATTCGGTTCATCGTCTTGGGTAACAGTATCCAAACTATTTAAAACAATTCAGTCTGCGCAACGAGCCGGATCCTTTACCACGCTTACAAAGGGTACTGATCTTGAAATAGAGAGTGATGACTTTGGGCCAAACATGATCATCGCAAAAGCCCTTGCTGCAAACACTGATCAAATTGTCATTCCTGATCTCGTCTGGGGATTTAGAACCACCAAAACAGATGCTGCGAAAAATCAACTTGAGCGGATCGAAGTGTTCGCCAAGAGCATGGCCCAGGCACAACCGATGCTTGCCGACGCTGTAACGCGTCAGAAAATTGGTAACGGTGACTTCATCACAGTCACGATAAAGCCAGACCCCAATCTGATCAAACTTGCAATCTCCAATGTCATGAAAGCCCCTGACATAAAAGAGGAACTGGATACAATTTTAAAACGAATCAATGAGCTAGAACTTGTTGTTGCTCTTGGTGTTGTCAAAGACCATGTCGTCCTCTCAATCGGTGGAGGGACCGAACACCTTCAGTCAATGGGTACAACAGGCGGTAGCCTGCTGGACACAGAACCATTGAAGGTCGTTCGAGAAGCAGCGGACAAGCCTCTCACCAGCATCTGGTACCGAAGTAAAAAGCTTGCGAAAACCTGGGGGACGTCTCCTGAGGATATCGCCAAAGCAAAGAAATTAGTCACCGCGGTTGCCGAGGCAAATGAACTGTCCGCAGAGGCAACGGCAGACGCCGAAAAACTCATTGAAGATCTCATGAGCGGGTATGCGAGCCGTATGCCAACAGCTGGCCCTTGGGTGGCATACTCTTATCTGACAGATACCGGATACGCCGGTGAAGAATGGAACTGGTCCAAGAACCTCCCGTGGGATGGAAGTAAGCCACTTGCATTCGATTATTTTGGTGGCGACCCGTTTGCTGCTGTCGCTTTCCGTACAGAAACTGACCCCGAACAGTTCGAATCCTTTGTTACCTGGATAAGTTCGCTTCGTGAATTTATCACAAACAATATCGCCTCAAGTGCTGATGAAGATGCACAAAAAAACTTTGAAACATTTGAGGAGAAAGTTGCACCGTTGGGTGAAGAATTGACTCAAACAATTCGGAAAAAATTTATTCCTGCATTGAAAAGTGGACAAATTGGTTTCGTGCTCGATAGCAAGACATCGACAACAAGACTTCAGGAAACGTTACCAACTTCATCAGAACCTCTCCCACTTGTTGCACCAGCAATCGTGCTTTCTCTTGATGACAGCACACTTTTCCGGGAAGGACTCAGTGATGTCTTTGCACTCAGTGACAAATTGCTATCCGTTATTCGTGAAATTGACGAAGATGCTATCCCGAGTGAATACCGTATCCCAGACCCTGAAGAACAGGATACTCCGGATGGCAGTGTCTGGAGCTTCGCACTTCCTGAAAGTGGACTGGACAAACAGATTCAATTGAGTGTCGGTGTTGGCAAGGAGGCTGCGGTTTTCTCGTTGGTACCAGAGCAAGCAAAACGATTACTCAAGAGCACCCCGCTCACTCTTGAAGGTGACCTGAGCATGAATCTTGCAGGTGCAGCGGTTCTTGACTGGGTTGCGTTTGCCAACGTGCTCGAACCGTGGGTCACGTATGTTGCTCGATGTGGTGGTGTCATGGAAGGGCGTTCTGAGCTACCGGCAGATGAAACTGTTGGGCCAGATAACGATACCGATGAGGTGAAAGAGGCGCTCGAGCAACTTGTTACGATTTTTGATGTCGTTCGATGCCTGAAATCGGCTACTGCAAAAACCGTTCTTGAAGGTGATGCTACGGTCACGCGATGGCAGAATCGTATTGAAGACTTACCGGCTCAGTGAGTCGTGTCGAACAAGACCACGAAAAAACAGATCACCGCCGGTTTGATCAATAGCCTCGATATGAGTATTTGAAAGAATCTTTCGAATGCTCATAGATGATTCGGGTTCTTGAAGCAGTTTGGGGGCAAGAAAAGCCCAGACTTCATCGATAAGACCTGCGTCATAAAACGACTCAAGGACGTGTTTACCCCCCTCCACTAAAACATTTGTCATCTGCCGACGCCCAAACTCCTGCACCAATTCGAGAAGCATGTGGCTCGATTGAGCTGTTGGGCTTCTCCATATTTCACAGCCCTTGTCTTGTAATGGCTCCAACCGATCCTCAGAAGCATCGGGGCCAACTGCAATAAGTAAAGGAAACTCTTGTGCTGTCTGAACAAGACGAGAACTCAATGACAAACGTGCATGCCGGTCCAGCACAACTCGTATCAGTGGCCGGGGCCCTGCTGGCCTGGCTGTAAGCAATGGATCATCAGCAACCGCTGTCTGTATGCCAATGACAATCGCGTCAGCGCGGCGGCGTAGATCATGAACAACAGCACGAGATGTACCTGACGATATCCACTCGTGTTGCTGCGATGTTCCCGAACCACCGTTTTCAGGTTTAGGAAGAACGAGATACCCATCGAGTGTCATGGCCCATTTGGCGATCATCCATGGCCTTTTTGCCGTCACAAACATTCGAAATGGTGCAGTCAGCCGTACCGCCTCATCCTGAAGCAAACCAACGTCAACCTGCAAGCCAGCTTTCCGAAGAATTGAAATGCCCTGACCCGCAACTGCTGGAAAAGGGTCTGTTGCTGCGACGACCACTCGACGAATACCTGCACTCAGAATTGCATCAGTACACGGTGGCGTTTTCCCCGTGTGACAACACGGCTCGAGCGTTACATACAGCGTGCCATTTCTGGCTGCCTGGCCTGCAATCGCCAACGCATGAACCTCAGCATGAGCACTTCCAAAATGCTCGTGCCAACCCTCTCCAAGCACCTTGCCATCAGCGCTGGAAACAACCGCACCTACCATCGGGTTCGGTTCGACAAGACCCTCCCCGCGACGAGCAAGGGCACACGCTCGATGCATCAGTAATGTGTCAGTAGAGGAGAACATGGCCGAGGCCCGTCTTATCAAGGAGTCCAGATCGCAGGCTTTTCATCTCCGCCACCGCCGGAAGTTTCGCCCCCAGGTGTCCAGAGCTTTCCGGATTCTGCAGCCGGAGCGGTCGCTTGACCGCCCGGTGATGACATCGTGGCACCAGGAGGAGGAGCCCCTCCCCCACCACCTGCAGCAAGTGCACCAAGGTCAATGCCTGCCTCAGCAAACACCTGCATGACAGCATTCGATACTCGTGGGTTTTGACTATGATCACGACGAATTCGATCAAGTACTTTGAGAAGTGCCGGTTGATCTCCACGCTGTAGGTGAATTCGAAGTTCACCTACGTCAAGCATGCCTTCGTCAGCCTTGAGCGCCGCTGCAAGGGGACGAATTTTGGCAAGAATTTCCAGTCGACGAGTCGTTGACCGAGCACGTGCTTCAAGTACACCGTATGCCTGCCATCGGTCTGCATCAGTAATGTCTTCTCGACTCAATAACGCTTCTGCTGCAAGCTCTGCTACCCTGCTGTAACCGATTTCTGCCGCCGTCAAAAGGAGTCCTCGCAAATGATCATTTGTGATCTTTTGAAAATCAAGATGTAGCCAACGTTGAGGTGGTACGTTTCCTAACGGTTCTGCAGACTCAATAATGGCAGGTGCCGGAAGGCCACTTGCTTTTCTTAGCTCTGGCCAAATATTTTTTCCTGAGGCAATGATATCGGTAGCTTCAGCATCATTCACCAGGGCCTCGACGCGACGGCGAGGCTCATCTCCATCGGCAACGGCTTGCTTTGGAGTTTTACCCAATAACTCTGGCAATGGCGTTTCTGCCCAAAGTTTTGTAAAGCGATCTGCCACTCGTGCTTGCTGTTCTGCCAAGAGCGTATCGAGTGGAGCGTCCTCACCAGCTGCAGGAGGTGCTGCCGGCTCTGTCGGTGGATTCATTCGAAATTGACTACTCGCCAGATAATTCATCGGCGTAGCCGATGGCATCCCAGCAGGCTGTTCTGCTTCAACAAGTGTTGTCTTGATAGAAGATTCGACCAATGGCTTTGCTTCTTTGACATCAGGTGCAAAACCTTGCAACGTCACCTCTGCCTCGCGATCCGTTTGCTTTCCATGAATGAGAATGCTGCCAAGTAAACGTGCCGCTGAACCTTCGCTCCCAGAGACGGACTCGTACACACGCCAACTTGAACGTGGTGGTACCGCACCGCGTTGAACCCAACGAGAGCGATCAACTGGAATCGACTCAAAATGGCTTTCTTTACGAAGCGCATCTTCAAGCAGATCGATGTCTCCCTCAAGGGGGCCACGAAGCAATTCATACCGCATAACTGGTGACCGCTCTGGATTGGCCTGGGTCTCCAACACGATAGCACGACCAGTCGCTTCAATTGCTTCGTTGTGTCCTGTTGGACCTCCGATGGCCTCTCGCAGTGCTGCAACTTTGAGCCACGCCTCTGCTGCTTCGAGGGGACGAGCCACTCGCTCACACAACAATGCAATATTCGTAAATAATTCAGGGCTGTCCGCGGCAACCCCTTTCAGACTATTAAATGTTTTAATCGCTTTCGAAAGACGCCACTCCTTCGCATGCTTGAGTGCGGCGTCAAACTCAAAACGCCATTGCGAATCTACGTCTGTCGCCGCAAACGGCACCTTAATTCGTAATGCTGGGGGCAGACCCGATGACAGAAGGGCCTCCATCAGAAGATTTCGTTCTTCTTCAGAACCAAGAGACTTTTCAACAAGCCACTCGATGGTTGATTCTGCTAAGCCAAATTGTCCTATCTGCGCCGCAACCTGAACTAATGTCATTGCGATCCGGACAAGATCATCCGGCACCTCAGCGCCTGCCAGCTCTCGAGAACGATCGAAAAGGCTTGCTGCCTCTTGCATATTATCAAGCAGAGCTGCTGCAACTGCAGCGTGCCCGAGTGCAAGAGGATTGTCAGGGTACGCTTCAAGAAAGGCTCGGCTCGTTACGGCTGCCTCATTAAACCTCTTGGTAGCCAATTCAAGTTTTGTCCTCGTCGCAAGAAGACAAGCTTTTTTAGGGTGTTTTTCCAGAAGTCGTATCACCTGCTCAAGCGCTGCTTCTGTCTGGTCACCTTCAACGAGACGGTCTAATTGTTCGAGTTCCCCAAGTAACTCCGGGCAGCAAAACTTGATTTTCTTGCCAGTTCCACAAGGGCACAGGGAATAGGGATCGAACGCCATAAAAATCTCCTAGCAAATCTGTAAGGGCATAAAGCTCTGCAAAACCATGATGGCCTCTTCACAACGTACCAGACGATCCAGCGTGCAGGAATTGGCCTATCGCAAGCTCCGGACATAGCTACTGAAGCGATGAAAAACAGCCTCTGTTGAACACTTTATCCTTCGATGTGATACTACTGTGAGATGACAGGTCATCAGGCGGTTACGGCACGTCATCTATTTACCCATCCTCTCCTCCAACAAACGGCACGCCGTGCGTCAGCCACGCATTGTGATCGTCGATTCAGCCGGCCCACAAGGCCTTGCTTACGGCAGGCTTGTCGCCCGGCTGCAACCCCTTGAAGTTCGGCATACCTCACGCGTTGCCGAAGGCATTGATATATCCAATGAGGATGGATTTGATCTTGCGATACTCGTTCTCCGAACTGGTGACTCAAATCTCACTACATTGGATCAGCTTGTTGAAGCAGATCCTGACCTACCAATTGTAGTTATTGGTAGTGACGACGGTGAAAAAACGGTCAGTGACTACCTGCGTCATGGTGCCGCAACCTATCTGCCACTTGAGAGCGTCGATCACGATCTTGAAGATATTCTTGTTGAAACACTCACTCAATCGCGGCAACGTGCCACAGAACAGACCTTACGACGTGCTATCGAGCGTCCTTATTCATTCGAGGACTTCCTCGGCGAGAGTCCTCCAATGAAGGCTGTGTATTCGCTCATTGAACGCGTCGCGGCACGATCTGTTGATATTCTTATTACTGGAGAAACAGGTACCGGAAAAGAACTTGTTGCTCGTGCCGTACATCGAAGAAGCCGTCGAACTGCAGCCCCTTTTGTTCCAATCGACTGTGGCGCCATTCCAGACACGTTGCTGGAAAGTGAATTATTTGGACATGAACGAGGGGCTTTCACAGGCGCTGACGCTCGACGCATTGGTCTTATCGAAGTCGCAGACGGTGGTACCCTCTTTCTCGATGAAATCGCTGAATTGCCTTTTGCTCTTCAAGCAAAACTTCTTCGAGTCTTGCAAGAGCGTCGTCTCCGACGAGTGGGTGCCCGAAAAGAAACACCCGTGGATGTTCGAATTGTGGCAGCAACGTCTCGAGATATTGATGTCATGGTGGAAAATGGAACATTTCGAAGGGATCTTTTCTATCGCATCAATGTCGTCAGAATAAGCCTTCCACCGCTACGGCAGCGTGGTGACGACATTGGTCTACTCGCTGAATTTTTTGCCAGCCGAGCCGGACGAGAAATGGGACTCACTGCAGGTAGATTTTCGGCTGATACATACCAGGTATTACGGCACTATAATTGGCCAGGAAATGTGCGTGAGCTTCAAAATGTTATCCGCCGAGCCATGGCACTCACGGCAGATGACGTGATTGGAGTAGATGACCTCCCGGATAATGTTGTCACAGCAGCAGGAAAGTATATCGCCGATACCTCCGATGAGCTGAAACAAGGCTCACCATCAAGGGCTGGGTTTTTAACGCTGAAAGCCACGCATGTGGCTGAATTCGAGCAACACTACCTCTATGAAATCATGAAGCGACTTCATGGAGATGTCTCGGCGGCGGCAAAAGAAGCACGAGTTCCTCGAGGAACCCTCTACCGGCTCTTAAAGTTACACAACATAGAGCCCTCTCGTTTCCGACACGACTCGAATAACACCGAACCAAAATAGTATCTGCCCTGTCCCGCGCATCTATGACGTGACAACGCGCCTTATCTGCGCGAATCACAATGCCTGCCGACACACACCACAACGCCTGCCTTTTTATGCTGCATAAGCAGCGACACAGTTATATTGTGAGGCATGGATGGACCGAAACTGTCACATCTGCGCGACAGCACATCACAACAGGCTCGAAAATCCCCTTAATACGTTACTTCTTTTTTATTTCTGAATGGCACGCTGCTTGCTACTGTATATCTCTCAGGAACGCCAATGCATGGCGGGCGCAGACCAACGGCGGCGGAACCGAGCGGGATGCAATTGTAAAGAGGACATTAAAACCGTTTTGAGAAGGAACTAATCATGAAAAAAATTGAAGCCATCCTGCGACATTTCAAACTCGAAGAAGTCAAAGATGCACTGAATGAGATCGGTATTAAAGGTATGACAGTTACTGAAGTTCGAGGCTTCGGACGGCAACGAGGACACACCGAAACATATCGTGGTGCAGAATACTCCGTAGATTTTCTGCCAAAGGTCAAACTTGAAGTCGTCATTAATGACGGTGAGGCCCAAACGGTTATCGACAAGATCATGAATGTAGCCCGAACTGGACAGGTTGGAGACGGAAAGATATTTGTCTCTGACCTCGCTGAAGTGGTCCGAATTCGTACGGGTGAAACTGCTAGCGACGCTATCTGATTTGTTCAACCACTACCGCCGCAATGACTCCGGTCATCTCTGTTTTTTCCACGGAATGCAGAGATGACCGGTTTTTATAGAACAGATGCCTATGTGGCCGCTGCTATGGCTTCTTCATCTTTCACACTCGGAAGATTTGTTGAACCCATAAGATATCGATCGCACTCGCGAGCAGCTTCACGCCCCTCATTAATCGCCCAAACGACAAGGCTTTGTCCTCGGCGGCAGTCACCAGCTGCAAAAACTCCATCAAGATTCGTCGCATACTTGCCGTAGTCTGCCGCAAAATTTGTTCGCTTATCACAATCCATACCCAATTGATCAGCAATGATTTGCTCTGGACCACCAAAACCAAGTGCCAGAAGTATCATTTGGCAAGGCCACTCCTGCTCACTTCCTTCAACAACAGTGAATGGCGGCCCACCTTCTTGTGGCTTACTCCAATCGAGTCGAACTGTTTTAACAGCTCGTAGTTTTCCAGATTCATCACCCAGAAATTCAACGGTCTGTACAGAAAATTCCCGGGGATCACCGGCCAACTGTTTACCGGGGACGTCCGAGTAATCAAATCGGGCTGCAGCTTCCGTGTGACCGTAATCTGTTCGTAGGATTTTCGGCCACTGAGGCCAAGGATTATTGGCAGCACGCTCCTCAGGTGGCTGCGGCACGATTTCAAAGGTGACGAGAGAACGACAACCATGACGCAATGAAGTACCTATACAGTCAGTACCGGTATCACCACCACCAATCACGATAACGTCTTTGTCCTTTGCACTAATGTACTTTTTATCCTGATGTTTTGAATCAAGAAGACTACGCGTATTTGCAGTCAGGAAATCCATAGCAAAATGAATACCTTCTAGATCACGACCCGGTGTTTTGGCAAAGAAATCATTCGGCCGAGTAGATCCAACACAAAGCACCACCGCATCAAATTCAGACATCAGGCTTGCCGCCGGAATATTTTTTCCTATTTCAACACCAGTCTTGAAAACTATTCCTTCTTCCGCGAGCAGGTTGACTCTTCGTTGTACTACAGCTTCCTTGTCGAGCTTCATATTCGGAATGCCGTACATCAACAGCCCTCCAAGCCGATCTGCTCTTTCGAAGACCGTAACAAGATGACCCGCTTGATTGAGTTGTGCCGCACACGCAAGACCAGCCGGACCCGAACCAACCACGGCTACCTTTTTCCCAGTTCGCTCTGCTGGTGGCGAGGCCGTAATCCAGCCTTCTTCCCAGCCACGATCAACAATCGAACACTCGATCTGTTTAATTGTCACAGGGGGTTCGTGGATGCCCAGCACGCAAGAACCTTCGCACGGAGCAGGACAAACTCGCCCGGTAAACTCAGGGAAATTGTTTGTCTCATGAAGTCTATCGAGAGCGTCTTTCCAGTGGCCTCGATACACGAGATCATTCCACTCAGGAATAAGGTTTCGCACAGGGCAGCCTGCTGCCATGTTTGCCATAAGGTCTGCCGTATGACAAAAGGGAACACCACAATCCATACATCGCGAGCCTTGGTCTTGGAGCTCAACAATAGGGAGATCGAGATGGAACTCATTCCAATCACCGATCCGCTCAGCTGGATCGCGTTCGTTATATGTCCTTCGATTCACCGTCATAAATCCCCGTGGATTTCCCATCGGCCACTATCCTTTCATCTTCCGCCGGTTTGAATTGCATCCCGGCTCTACTTTGTGTGAGTCTCTTGTGTTGTATTTTTCTTACTTCGTAACTACTGACACTTCTGATTCTTCTGCCATTTCAGCGAGCGCTCGTTTGTAATCACGAGGCATGACTTTCACAAACTGGGGAAGTGTTTGTTCCCATGATTCCAAAATGCCAGAAGCCACAGTCGAACCGGTACATTCTGCATGCTTCTGAATAAGCTCTTTGAGTTCCTCGATATCTTCAGTCGTCTCAACTGATTCAAGCTCTACAAGTTCGAGGTTGCAGTTGAGTCGAAGCGTATCACGGTCAGGGGCGAAGACGAACGCCACTCCACCGGACATTCCCGCTGCAAGATTCCTGCCAGTTGGCCCAAGAATGACAACTCGTCCGCCTGTCATGTACTCCAGCCCGTGGTCACCGACTCCTTCAACAACTGTGCGAGCACCACTATTTCTTACACAAAATCGTTCGGCGGCCATCCCTCGGAAATATGCCTCTCCAGCGGTTGCTCCGTAGAGAGCGACATTTCCAATAATAATATTTTCTTCCGCAGCAAAAGTCGATTCCTTCGGTGGAGCAATAATGATTCGACCACCTGATAAACCTTTACCAACGTAATCATTCGCATCACCAGACAACTCAATCGTGACGCCTGGTGCAAGCCAGGCTCCAAGGCTCTGACCTGCCGAACCGACAACATCGATGTGAATACTGCCATCGGGCAGCCCGTTTTCACCATTTGCCTTCGAAACTTCATGACTAAGCATCGTGCCAAATGCTCGATCGATATTCTCAATTTCCATTGAGAATCGCACAGGTATTTGCTCATGAATTGCAGCGAGTGATTTCTTGATGAGTTCGTTATCAAGCACTTCTTCAAGACCATGATTTTGTGAAATCGTGCAGTAGGTCACCGTATCCGGATGGGGACCAGCCGCTGGCGTAAGAATTGGCGTAAGATCAAGACCCTTCGCTTTCCAATGCTGAACAGCTTCATCAATTTCAAGAACTTCAACGTGACCCACCATTTCATTGATGGAACGGAACCCAAGGCTTGCCATGATCTCTCGAGCCTCTTCGGCAACAAGGAAGAGGTAATTCACAACATGCTCAGGCTTGCCTGAAAACTTTTTACGAAGCTCAGGATCTTGTGTGGCAATCCCAACTGGACAGGTGTTGAGATGGCACTTCCTCATCATGATGCAGCCCATCGTGATAAGTGGTGCTGTTGCAAATCCATATTCCTCAGCGCCGAGTAAAGCTGCGATTACCACATCTCGACCAGTCTTGAGTTGACCATCGGTCTCAAGCCTGACTCGGCTGCGAAGGTCATTCATAACCAAGGTCTGGTGTGTCTCGGCGATACCCAACTCCCACGGAAGGCCAGCAAACTTAATACTTGTAAGCGGTGACGCACCGGTACCGCCGTCAGTTCCAGAAATTAAAATCTTGTCGGCATGACCCTTAGCTACTCCCGCTGCAATCGTGCCTACACCGACTTCTGACACGAGCTTTACGCTGATTGCCGCTGCTGGATTTGAATTTTTCAGATCGAAGATTAACTGAGCAAGGTCTTCAATAGAGTAAATATCATGATGAGGGGGTGGACTAATCAAGCCCACACCAGGAGTTGAATGCCGCGTTGCAGCGATAATCTTATTTACTTTATATCCTGGTAGCTCGCCGCCTTCTCCCGGTTTCGCACCCTGCGCGATTTTGATTTGTAATTCATCTGCATTGGTTAAGTACCAGCTTGTGACACCAAATCGACCCGATGCCACCTGCTTGATATATGACCTCTTCGAATATTGATTTGTCAGAGACTTGGCTTTATCTGGGTCAAGATTCTCAAGTGTATTGAGCATTGCTTCATGCTCACCTTCAGGGCGGCCATACCACTTAAAGCGTTCTGGATCTTCACCACCCTCTCCAGTATTACTTTTCCCTTCGAGCACATTCATCGCGACCGCTAGAGTCTCATGGGCTTCTGCTGAGATTGATCCGTAACTCATCGCACCAGTACAAAATCGTTTTACTATTTCACGAGCCGGCTCGACTTCCTCCACTGGCACAGGAGATCGGCCATTTTTGAATTGAAGAAGCCCTCTCAAGAAGCACCGTCGATGGGCGTCTTTGTTTACGGTGTCAGCAAATTGACGATAGGCATCCCTCGATCCTGTCCGGGCAGCTACCTGTATCTGCGCAATTGTATGCGGGTTCCATGCGTGGGCCTCGCCCTCTTTTCTCCAGTGAAATTGACCGTCGTTCGGAAGTATCGACATGGCTTTGTCGCTTCTTGTTGGATAGCCAATTTCATGCCGGCGTATTCCTTCTTCAGCAACAACATCGAACCCGACACCTGAAATTCTGCTTGATGTACCAACAAAGCACTTCTCAATTATTTCTGGTGCAAGACCAACTGCTTCAAATATTTGTGCGCCCTTGTATGAGGCAAGCGTTGAAATCCCCATCTTGCCCATTACTTTTTTGATGCCTTTGGCAACCGCTTTCCTAAATGCTGGCACAATTTTTTCATCACTGAACTCCTCTTCAAGAAGCCCGTCAAGACGAGCCTGTCGCAATGCTTCAAATGCCAGATACGGATTGACAGCATCCGCCCCATAACCTGTCAGGAGACAGAAGTTGTGCACTTCACGAGCTTCTCCGGACTCAAGAACGATGCCGATTCGCGTTCGTAATTCTTGTTTCACAAGGGCGTGATGAACCGCTCCTGTGACAAGAAGAGAACTTACCGGAACGCGGTCGTGATTGACGGCTCTATCTGACAGCACAACCAACGAATACCCGTCATGAATGGCCTGCGTAGCTTCCGCACAAATGCGATCGATCGCAGGTCGCAGACCCGCATCACCCTCAGTGCGTGGATACGTAATATCAATAGTTTTTGACTTCCATCCGCGATAGTCAATTTCCTTAATCGCAGCAATTTCTTCATTCGTCAGAATTGGATGAGGGATGCAAAGACGATGACATTGCTCTTCTGTAGCCTCTAAAAGATTACCTTCCGGCCCAATGAAACATTCAAGCGACATAATGATCTCTTCCCGAATCGAATCGACCGGTGGATTTGTCACTTGTGCAAAAAGTTGCTTGAAATAGTCGTACGGAAGTCGAGGCTTGTCAGAAAGACAGGCAAGAGCAGCATCGTTACCCATCGAACCAATTGGATCTCGCTTTTCTCGCAGCATCGGCATTAACATGAATTGAAGCGTTTCTGTTGTATATCCAAACGCCTGCATTCTTTTCAGGAGTTCTTCACTCTCATAGTGAGCGGGGCTGGCTTTTACCGGCAAATCGTTGAGGTGAATTGCCTGGTTTTTGAGCCATGTTTTATACGGACGTTTTGTGGCGACCGATGTTTTCAGTTCATCGTCGGCAATGATGCGACCTTGTTCAAAATCAACCAGGAACATCTTTCCGGGCTGGAGACGCCCTTTCGACTTCACCTGCTTTGGATCTACCTGCACAACACCTACTTCACTCGCCATAATGACCCGGTCGTCGTGTGTGACGTAATAACGGCTCGGTCGCAAACCGTTTCGATCGAGCACGGCACCAATATAATGTCCGTCAGTAAAAGAGACTGACGCAGGACCATCCCAAGGTTCTTGAAGTGCCGAATGATATTCATAAAAAGCTCGCTTGTCTTCAGGCATACTGTGATGATTCTGCCAAGCCTCAGGGATCATCATCATGACAGCTTCTTGAAGTGTACGGCCGGAGTGATACAGCATTTCGAGTGCGTTATCAAAATTTCCTGAGTCCGAACAGTCAGGCTCAACCACTGGGCAAAGCTTTCGAATGTCATCTCCCCAGAGATCGCTCTTCATCACACCCTGTCGTGCAAACATCCAGTTTGCATTTCCTCTGAGCGTATTGATCTCACCATTATGAGCCATAAAACGGCATGGCTGGGCTCGATCCCAACTAGGAAAAGTATTCGTTGAAAATCGTGAATGAACCATCGCAAGGTGCGTCTTATAGTCTGGGTCCTGCAAATCTTTGTACAGGGGAATGACCTGCATGGAGCGCAACATCCCCTTCCAGATAATTATGTTTGTCGATAGCGAACAGATGTAAAACATCAGCTTTTGTGAGAGGCTGCTTTCGACTCGAATTTGTTGGCTTGACCATTTTCGGATGACAAATAACTGTCGCTCAAACGCTTCCTGATCAAGACCTGCTCCAGCAGCAATAATGACCTGATCGAAATGCGGCATTGCACGACGAGCGGTCGGGCCAACGTCAGCTGCATCGGGGTCAACTGGCAACTCACGCCAACCGATGAGCTTCTGACCTTGTTCGTTCACAATGCGATCAACAATTCCACGGCACTGTGCTCGCTCCGCTGGATCCGTCGGCATAAAGAAGACCCCGCTACCATATAAGCCGCGAGCTGGCAGTTCCTGGCCCATCTCTTCCTGCGCGATTTTCTCCATCAACTCATACGGCAATCCAGTCAGCATGCCAGCACCATCACCGGTATTGTCTTCGCAGCCACAACCGCCACGGTGCTCCATGTGCTGAAGCATCCGATCAGCGTCGTCAACGATTTGCCGAGAACGCTTTCCCTTAATGTGGGCAATAAACCCAACGCCGCATGAATCATGCTCATTCGCTGGATCGTATAGTCCACGGCTTTCAGGCAGTCTGATTGGGGGCTTCATTACGTATGCTCTCGTCTTACGGGTTTTAAATTTTGTTTTCTTATTTGTTTATGGATGCTGGCATCCTGCCAGTGTCGTTCTTCAAACACATGGCATTATTCGGACAATCGACGGAATCAAGCTGTTCCGACAATCGCCAGGTCACTGAGAATCTCTGGCGGGCGTTTCTGTTCTCGAAGCCCTTCATCGGCGTCGTGTGCGTGGCCTCGTAATAAATCAAGAAACCTTCTCGCTGTTGGTGATAAAGGCTTTCCTCGACCGCGAATGATACCCAGCGGTCGAACCAGAGGATTTTCAGTAAGCGGAATACTTATGAGTGAACCGACCTCCGTCTCTCGGACAACCGTTGGTTCAGGCAGCAACGCCATCCCAGCATCAATTTCAACCGCTCTTTTTATTGTTTCGATGTTGTCAAATTCCATGACAACTGTCGGCTCTGCTCCCACCGATTCAATAGCCTTATCAATTTCTTGACGAATGACGAGGTCGTGATCAAAGCCTACAAGTCGTTGCCCATGCAGATCAGCAAGTGATGCACTGTCTCTGGCAGCAAACGGATGGTTTGGCCCGCACACCAGGACAATTGGTTCTTCGCGCCATGCTTCGGCTTCAATTTTTCGGGACCCACGCGGATAGCTCACAATTCCAACGTCCGCCTGATCATTTTCGACGGCTTCACAAACTCTTTGAGGATGCAAATACTCTAGTCGTACGTTTGCCTTGGGATATCTTGCCATGAACTCTTGTACATACTCACTCATATGATGGAGCCCGACCGAATAAATAGCCGCCACACGGACCCGACCCGCCACATCTTCGCGGAGCGACCGAACCTCATCCTCGAGTGAGTCATACCGAGCCACTATATTTCGGCAGCCTTCAAAAAACACACGGCCTTCATGAGTAGGCACAAGCGGTCGCTTGGATCTTTCAATTAATTGAACTCCGAGACGACTTTCCAGCTGGCTCACAACCTGGCTGGCCACGGATTGAGACAACCCATTGTCCTCCGCAGCCCTAGAAAAACTGCGGCGAGTCACGATATCACAGAAAATTTTGAGTGATTTAATATTCATAGATGCTCAATTTCAGTACTATTTGTCACCGATTCAGTGTGCATGCAGAACCGGTCCACGGCCGTCTCTATTGGTTCTCAAAACAACTTCGAGCCGCTTTTCAACGCCTCGTGGCTTGACGCCACTACTATTTAAAAATCAAATAG
>PKCL01000465.1 GCA_002862165.1 Planctomycetaceae bacterium | reverse complement strand
GATCAAGAACCTACAGCTGCAGATTTGCTCAAGCAAGCTGACGAAGCAGAAGCAGCAATGCAGAAAGCCATTGAATCTCGGCGGCAAGTGGAGCGTGAGAATCGCCGTAAGCAGGAATCGTTTGATGAAAAGGTGGCCGAAGGCAAGAAACGAGTGGAAGAGCTTAACGGCCGTTTTGCTGATTGGTATTACATCGTATCAGATGAAGAATACAAGAAAATTCATCTTGAACGGAAAGCCGTAATCAAAACGAAGACTGAGCCCACAAGCGATGCCGCAACAATCCCGAAACTTCCTGTAAACTAAAATATGATGGTTTCGTGTGTCTGCTCATAATTTAATACATTGAACTTTGTTTCAACGAGAATCTGATGTCCGAAATACTTACCTCTCCTCGGCCATCACGATTCGGTCGTGCTCTAGGTTTTCGTGTCGTTTCTTCTGGCAGTGCTGTTCCACAACGAGTTGTTACGAACGCGGACCTTGGCCACCTTGGATGTGACCCTGAATGGATCCTGAGTCGGTCGGGCATACAAGAACGTCGGCATGTTGATCCTGGGATGGCGACAAGTGATCTTGCTTTTCAAGCGGCAGAACGAGCGCTTGCTGCATATCCCAGCCGTCGCGAAGAGGTCGATCTGCTCGTTCTTGGAACATTTACGCCTGACACCAGTCTTCCATCCACGGCCTGTATCGTTCAAGAAAAGCTCGGTCTTAATGCCCCAGCAATGGATGTGACAGCAGCGTGTGCTGGTTTCGCTTACGCACTTGTGACAGCAGGGCAATTTCTTGCGACAGGCTCGAGCAATCTTGCGATGGTTATTGGTGTTGATACGAATTCACGTGTTGTGAATCCAGCAGATGTAAAAACCTGGCCACTCTTTGGTGATGGTGCTGGTGCGGTCTTATTGGAAAGGACTGAAGAAAAGCAAGAAAGTACAGGTTTGCTTGCTTGGTCACTTGGCTCGGATGGCCGCGGGTCCGATTTGCTTGTCTGCCCAATGAGCGGTACTCGGCAGCCAGTTACAGCGGAGGGCGTTGCCGCTGGTGATCAATATATGAAGATGGATGGCAGAGCAGTTTTCAAATGGGCAATACGACTAGTTGAAGAGAATGTTCGTCAAGTCATTGAGCATTCAGGCGTACCGATGGAGTCTATTGATTGCTTTATTCTTCACCAGGCAAACCTTCGAATAATTGATGGTATTCGATCTGCTCTTGGCTTGAAGGAGGAGCAGTTTCTCATCAATCTTGATCGATACGGAAACACATCGAGTGGATCTATTCCTCTTGCTGTCGATGAAGCCTGGCGTGCTGGGCGAATAGGTTCTGGTAGTACGGTATTAATTTGTGGATTCGGTGGTGGATTAGCTTGGGGCAGTGGTGTTTGGCGGCTTTAATACTATGTTGAATTTTCGGTAGAAAGAAAAATGAAATCTTTACCAAAACGATCAGATGTTATATCGGGTGATACCTGGGATCTTGAGAGTCTTTTTGCCACTGACGCCGACTGGGATGAGGCACTGCTCGCATGGGAAAAACGTATTCCTCTTTTTCGAGATTATGTTGGAACACTTGGTGAATCGCCTGAGCAACTTGCCAAGTGCCTGGCCTTTGACTTAGAGGTTGATCGTGAAGCCGATAGGCTTGGGACATATGCCCACCTGCGTATGAGTGAGGACACAGCAGCGACGCCTGCACAGCGAATGACAGGGCGTTTTCAGCATGCAGCCACAAAAGCCGGCGAATTAGCCAGTTTCTTGCAGCCGGAAATTATGGCGATTGACGCATCGGTTCTGGAAGAGTGGCTCGAAACGCCTGAGTTGCAACCCTATCGCTTAATGCTTGAACGAGTCGTCCGAAATCGCCCGCATGTGCTTTCAGAGCCGGAAGAAAGATTGTTGGCAATGCAAGGGACTTTTGCGGGCACTGCAGGAAAAGTTTTTCGTCAATTGACGGATGCCGATATGAAATTTGGCACCATGACCGATGGCAAGGGCAATGAACTTGAGCTTTCCAATGCAACGTTTACGACACTGCTACACGATCCTGCGCATGAGGTCCGGAAGAATGCCTTTCATCAATATTATGACCAGTATAAGGCTCATGCGAACACGCTGGCAGCGACCCTTGCTGGTTCGAATGAACGTGATGCATATGCAGCCAAGGTAAGACGGCATCCCTCGGCCGTTGAGTCAGCATTATTTGCAGATAATGTTCCAATTGCTGTTTATGATCAACTTGTTTCTGCAGTCCGCGAACATCTTCCGATAGTCCACCGCTATTATGAATTGCGTCGGCGTCTTCTCGGCCTTGAAGAGATTCACCATTACGATTGTTATGTTCCACTGGTGCCTGAACTGGATCAGAAGCATACGTGGGACGAAGCAGTTGAAGAAATTCTGACTTCGCTTCATCCGCTTGGAGACGCGTATTGCAGCAAACTTGAGGTTGGCTTGCGTGGTCGGTGGTGTGATCGGTATCCGAACATAGGTAAACAGTCGGGCGCATTTAGTTCAGGAACATACGATTCTGACCCGTATATCCTGATGAATTATCAAGAAGATGTTATTGAGCACGTTTTTACGCTGGCTCATGAAGCAGGCCACTCAATGCACACTCGATTGTCGGCTGAAGCTCAGCCATTTCAGCATGCCGGATACACGATATTTGTTGCTGAGGTTGCCAGTACATTTAATGAACAGTTGCTGACTCGTCATCTTTTATCGAAAGCCAGTTCACCCAAACAACGAGCAGCAATAATTTCTCGTGAGATCGATGCGATTCGTGGAACAATTATTCGTCAGACCATGTTTGCCGAATTCGAACGAATGAGTCACGCGTCAGTTGAGTCTGGCGAGCCATTAACCCTCGAGAAAATTCGTTCTCTCTATCGGGAGCTACTCAATGAATATTTTGGATCAGGTTTTGCGGTTGATGAGGAACTCGAGCTAGAGAGTCTTCGGATACCCCATTTTTATCGGGCATTCTATGTTTATAAGTACGCAACTGGATTGTCAGCATCGATCACTCTCGCGAAAAAAGTTGCTGAGGGTGGCCCGGAGGAACTGGCCGCGTACTTAAACTTTTTGCGTGGCGGATGCTCGAAATGGCCGCTCGATTTGCTTCGTGATGCGGGCGTAGATCTGGAGACTCCCGAGCCCGTCAGTTTGGCACTGGTAAGGTTTGGTGAACTTGTTGATGAACTCGAAAGCCTGTTGGGATGATCTTTTGATTCTACAGAGTGCGATAATTCATTATTCATCAAGCTTTAATGATGCAATACGCTTTGCGAATTCAATAAAAGATCGGACCATTGAGCCTGTTCCTCCACCTGCAATCGAGGGGCGTGGTTTATCAGCGAACGCCGGTCCTGCGATGTCGACATGAATCCAAGGGATGTTTCGAACAAATCTCTCGAGGAGTTTTGCCGCGGTTATTGCGCCACCGAGTCGACCGTCACCAACGTTCTTAATGTCAGCGACATCACTGAATATCTGACTATCAAAATCTTTATCCATTGGGAGTTGCCAGACTCTTTCTCCGACTGAAGTTGCAGCATTTTCTAGTACATCACAATACGCTTGGTTATTCGTGAAAATGCCGGCTATATCTCGACCAAGAGCAACCATGCATGCGCCTGTGAGTGTGGCAGCATCGATAATGCAGGAGGGCTTTAGGTCAGCGACAACGTCCAGTACATCAGCAAGAACGACTCGGCCCTCAGCGTCAGTGTTATGGATTTCAATTGTTGTACCACTTCGAGCCGTTACGACATCTCCTAGTTTGTAGGCATTGCCACCAGTCATATTCTCAACAAGTCCAACGGCAGCTACGACGTGAATTGGGATTTTCAGTGCTGCGATTGATGCTATAGCTCCAAGTGCGGCAGCAGCTCCGGCCATGTCACACTTCATAGCAAGCATTCCCTCGGAAGTCTTCAGAGAAAGGCCCCCAGAATCGAAAGTCACACCTTTGCCGACAAGAGCTACCCTCGGAGATGCATCATTGCATCCGGGGCCTCTGTAATGCATGAGAACAATACGGGGTGCTCGAGTGCTTCCTCGGGCAACCGCAAGCAGGGCCTGGCAACGTTCTCTCTCAAGGCGTGCCTGATCCCAGATTTCAATTTCAAGTCCAACACGTCCGGCTATTGTTGCTGCCTCCTCAGCAAAAGTCTCTGGGTATAAGTCATCTGGTGGCATGTTGACCAGGCGGCGAGCAAGTTTTACACCCTCACCGATGATGCTGCCCCGTTGGACAACCTCGACAGGTGCCTGCAACCAGACGGTTTTTTCAAAAGGTGTTTGATGTTTTTCCGAACGATACAAGTCCTGTCCAGCGACGCCCATGATCGATCCAGCGACGGCCTGTTCTAGTTTCTCGTTTGACCAAGTACCATCAGCAAGAAAGCCAACAGTTGCTCTTGGTTGACCAGAGAGTCTCCGTGCTGCGGCTCCAGAGGCTTCGTACAACACACCGGCATGAACTTCTTCGCAAGAACCGATGCCGACTATGAGTAATTGTTTGCAGGCAAGTCCGTTTGGAGCATAAAGTGAAATGCATTCATATCGTTTCCCTGTGAGTTCTCCTTGTTGAAAGAGTTGCTGTAGGAGTCCACCAGTAGATTTATCAATTTCAATAAGTGGTCCTCGAAGGCCGTCGGACTCGAGAAATACGACAAGGGCATCGGCCTTGAAGTGAGCTGGATCAGCAGATGGCTCTGCACTTATATCAGAAGTTTCAGAATTAGTTTGCGTGTAGTTTAGAAACTCAGACGACATCGTATGGCCCTTTTTGTATTTTTATAGGTATCTAACTTGGACGTATGGAGTGTTGCAGTCAGCCCGCGAGGCTTCAACTCGCCCAATGAAATCGTCGTGCTGCAAGTGAAAGAAGAACTGGTAGGACAAGGAGGTTTCCAAGAAGACCACCTAATAGAGTAAGGCAAGAGAGTCTTCCAAAAGAGACGGTTGGTATGAATTCACTTGTCGTTAGTGCAAGGAAACCGACAACGAGGGCAAGTGTCGAAAATATCATTGCTCGTCCAGCTGTTTGATGAGCAGCCTGAAGTGCTTCGGTAATGAGACCTTGTTGATAGAGGTGGCGACGAAAAGCAGTCGTGTAGTGGATGGAGCTATCCACAGAAAGTCCGAGTGATACCGCAGCAATCATTGCAGTCCCCATATTAATTGGTTCTCCCGCCCAGCCGAGTATTCCGAGAATAAAGACTATGGGAAGAGTGTTAGGGATCAGTGTTATCCCACCAATAATGACACTCTGAAAACCAATCGATAGGAAGATGAAAATGCCAACTGCCGCTATAAGGAAAGTGAGCCACTGATCTTGAATCATTCGCTCAACAAGTTGAGCAAGTAGAACAAAAAATCCAGTTACTTCACCGGCTGGGGTCGTTGTTGTTTGCGGAAACAGTTCTGTGACGGTCATCCGGACACGATTAATGAGTAATCGCTTTAAAAAGGCTGGTTGTTTTTCACGTGCTCGAAGCATGACTCGTAACCATGTTGAATTGTCGAGGGGATCTGTGCCTATAAGACTTGTTGCAAGCTGCGGCAGTTGTTGCTGGAAAACACTCACCGCTGTTCCAACCATCATGTTGCCGACGGGAGAGTTTTGTAGTTCAGCTAGAGGGACTGGTGAAATAGCATCAAGAAGATCAACAATGCTGAGGACTTTGGTAAGGCCCTGAGTCGTCGTTTCAGCTGTTGATTCATTTCGGATTCGACTTTCTAGATCACGGATACGACCAAGATCTTTAGCATCAATCGGCTGTTTAACTGGAATTAAAATATCCCAAACACCCGCACCTCCGAGTCGAGATTCAACCATGTCATAAGACTTGACAATAGGGCTTGTTGGCCGAAAGTTTTTGGTAAAGTCTGTTTCAACTTGGAGCTGAAGAAGCCCCACCCCGGCGAATGCAATGATTGCCAAAGAACAAAAGAGTATTAGTTTTGGATGTTGAGTAATCCGGTAAACAAGATGATTAAGATAGGTGTCGAGGTGTTCTTCTCCTTGCCGATCTCGATTCGTCGTACTGTTTTGCCCCACGAGCGCAAACCAGGGAATGACAAGTCCAACGGCAACAAGCACCATTGCAGCACCAATTACTGTCATGATTCCGAAATCATGGACAGGTCCTACGTTGCTGGCGATAAGTGAACCAAAGCCGATGATATCAGTAATAATTGCACCAATGATGGGCCAGAAAAGCGTTCGAAGCGTATTCGTGAGTGCCTGTTGGGGTGCTTCGCCATCATTTAGCCTTCGTCGGAATTCAACAATGATGTGAACTGTAGTTGCGATCGCTACGACGGTGATCATCGCGGAAAGCATGGTCGATACCATGGTGATTTTTTGGCCAACTGTTGCAAGCAGGCCACGAGTTGACCATAAGGCGAGGACCACTACAGCAAGTGGTGCAAAGAGCCATCGGATGCTTCGGAACAAAACAAGTAGCACTACCGAAGCGAGTAACCCCGCTGTTATACCAAGAATATTTCCGTCACGGCGAAGCATGGCAAATCCATCCCGAAGCATAACTGATTCGCCAGCAATTGTCCCGGCTGGATACTCTTGCATGATGGCTCTAATAGCATCGATTGTTTTTCCGGTACGATCTTGCTGAGTAGTTGATTGCTCTATCTTTGGTTGCTCTCTTTCAGAAAGGACACAGACAACAGCAGCAGTTTGGCGATCTGTTCCAACCGTATACCCCTCCATAAGCCGAACAAGATTCTCAGCGGTTGAATTATTTTCAGTATCGATAATGCCAGCACCGAGTGGTGTTGTTGCTAAACTCGTCGCTGCATGTACGCCAGGTAGCTCAGATAGGCGTTTTGTTAATTCCTCAAGGCGGGAAAATCCAGTGAGTTGAAATAGCTCCGGCTCGTCATAGACGGCGAGCACAATAGAGCTCGCACCAAACGTTCGCCCAAGTCGATGGAATGGAGGAAGTGCCGAATCACTCCGATCAAACATGGCATCAATGGACTGAGAATATTCCAGGTGTCGAGATCGCTCAACTGAAAGGAGTCCGATTGCAATACCAAAAAGCATGAAAATGAGGCGATGCCTGACGAGTTCGCAGGATAGCTTCTTAGCGAAACTGGTTAATTTAGAAGGTGCGAGAGGCATTCCAATGTCGTCCTGATTGATACTGAACCACCCAGTTTACCCGGATGGCTCACCTAGTCTTCCAAATTCCCTGCAAATTTTCGACACCTTGACCGGAATTTTAGCCCGTGATTATAGTCCCGCTCCTACTTTTGTTTCCCCTATTAGCCGAGCCCTGGTGGTGTCGGTACAGCGGGTGCGCGTGCCTCAAAACCTTATTCATAACGATCATTCCGGAGAATGTCATTTCGGTCCAGGACCACCTGGAGCGAAGAGATTTTTTCTATCGGTACGTCATCGACTTCCGGAAACTTTGTTGCCGGGTAGTACAGCCATCGTCTGGCTTTTGGTTTTCTTAAGCACGTGTTGGAGCACAGCGCGTGCGCAGCTACCAGCCCCTCACAACTCTAGTGGTGTACTCGCTAGTTTGCCGGCGCGTGGGTTAGCAGCGGCTATCGCGGAAGCTGGCCAGATCGAAGTTCCTGCTGCAAATCCTCAGGAACTCCTGAACATTACTGCTACCCAGGCATCACGCTGGACAGAGGGCTCTTATGAAGTGTGGCATCTCACAGGAGGAGTCGAGCTTTCTCAAGGTCTTACCGCAGTCGATGCTCATGAGGCTGTCGTATGGATTGAACAGCGGCCTGAAGGTGAGGAAACAAGAGAGGGGGTAGAAGTCCCAACAGTTCGAACGGTTCTTGTTCGAATGGCTGGAGGGGTGGAAGTACGAAGAAGTGTTTCTTCTGCAGTTGATGGTGAACAGGTTGCTACGATTCGTAGTGATCGTTGGTCTGGCCGCTTTGCGATTATTCGTGATCCAAAACTTGATTTGAAAAGTGTTGTGGCCTCGGGAAGTAGGCCAGCTGTCTATGAGGCGCCTGCAAACATTACACCAATGCCGTCATCAGAAATCAAACTCGTTTCTGGTGAGGAATTAATCAATGAAGTTGAGCCAGCACAATTTGCAGAGTTTGGTGATGCTAATGGCGGTGTCATTGTTCCGTCAAAGCAAACGATCACAGCCGGCCGTCGTCTACGGGCTTTTCCTCGATCAAGCATGCCACTTGCAGTTCAGTGGTTTCCAAGTCCGTCAGGGCCAGAGTGGGTCGCTGTAATTACATCAGGAATCAATCTGGTGATTGATGGAGTGGATCCGGCAGGGCCACTTGATATTTCTGCTGATCGAATGGTTATTTGGACTCGTGGCCAGGAACAGCCAGATCTTGGAGGGGATGCTGCTCAGGCTGCAGATGCACCGCTCGAACTTTATATGGAGGGCAATGTCGTTTTTCGGCAGGGACAGCGTGTGATTGAGGCTGTCAGTATGTTTTATGACGTGCCCCGATCAAGTGGTGTCATCACAGGCGCTTCTGTTCTCACTCCAGTCGAAAGTTATGCGGGCTTAATACGTTTGCGAGCAGATGTGCTTCGGCAAGTTGACCGTAGCCGTTTTGTTGCACAAAGGAGTGGCCTGACGACAAGTCGTATGGGAACTCCAACGTGGGAGTTTCGCTCCCGGGAAATGACATTCACTGATGAGCAGGTGCCGCTCCCTGGACCATTCGGCATGCCAATGATTGACCCACTTACGGGCGAGCCAGCTATTGAGCATCGGCAACGTGTAACGAGCCGTGGAAATACTGTGACGCTTGGCGGTGTCCCAATTTTATGGTGGCCAGTACTTGCCACCAATGCAACAAAGCCGACCTTCTATATTAATGATTTAAAAATTAAGAATGATCAGATTCTTGGTACGCAGGTCTTAACAAGCTGGGACGCGTTTCAGGTTCTCGGCTGGCAAGATGCACCGTCTGGTGTCGACTGGGATTTTAATATCGATTACCTCAGCCTGAGAGGGCCAGGGGGTGGCACGTCTTTGCTTTATAATCGCCCGCAGTTTTTTGGCCTTGGTACCCCCGCAAATGGAATTGCCGATGCATGGTTTGTTGGTGATCGAGGAATAGATAACCTTGGTCTTAGGAGGCGAGACTTTACATATCCAGGCTTTCCAAAATCGACTTTTCGAGGTCGATCGTTCTGGAGACACCGTCAGGATCTCATTGCAGGATGGCAGGCACGAGGCGCGGCTGGTTGGATCAGCGATTTCAATTTTCTGGAAGAGTATTATGAATCTGAGTGGGAAGAAGGGTATGAGCAACGTACGTGGCTCGATCTACGGAGACCGATGGATAATCGTCAGTGGCGTCTCTTAACGAGTTTGCGAGTAGATCCATTTTTTACGCAGAGTGAATGGTGGCCAAGGCTTGATCATCACTGGATTGCGCAGCCGCTCTTGCGAGATGCGCTTTCCTGGTATGAACATTCAAGTATTTCATATGTTCGCCAGCCGTTGCCCGCGGCTCCTACTGGTAATGGTCTTGGAACAAACCCTGGTCAAGGGTATCAGTTTTGGACACTTCTTCCGTATGAAGAGAACGTTATTGGTGAGCGACTCGTTACGCGTCAGGAAATCGATCTGCCGTTCCAGGCAGGCCCAGTTAAGCTTGTGCCCTATGCACTTGGTGAACTTGGACACTGGGGTCAAGATCTGCAGGGGCAGTCTATAGATCGCGCCTATGGTCAAGTTGGTGTGCGATCAAGCTTGCCGATGTGGACGTCTGACAATTCCGTCGAGAGTAGGCTCTGGAATCTCCATGGTCTGGCCCACAAAGTAATCTTTGAAGCCGAGTTCTCGTATGCTGATGCGACGAAAGACGTTAATCAATTTCCGCTCTATGATCAGCTGGATGACGATACAATTAATCAGTATCGACGAAATATTGCCTTTTTTGATTTTCAAAATACACCACCACCAGGGCAATCACCGAACCCATACCGTGCCATCTCGCCGTTTGATTTCGCGGTTCCAGGAGCCGGGCCAAATAATGGCCGATATGATCCGCGTTCATATGCAATTCGTCGTGGAATTGGTAGTTGGGTGAATGGGCCAAGTGAGGTGGTCAATGACCTGACAGCATTCCGTGTCGGCGCCCGACAGCGCTGGCAGACAAAGCGAGGACCATATGGTGATCGAAGGATTATTGATTGGGTCGTGCTTGATATTGATGGTGAGTTTTTTCCTACAACGAGCCAGAATTTTGGTCAGGTCCTTGGGCTCTGGCAGTACGATTTTCGCTGGCATGTTGGTGACCGCACAACTATTTTGTCGACTGCGGATGTCGATTTTTTCACTGGTGGTCAACAACTTTACACCGTGGGTGCTCTGTTGAATCGTTCAGCTCGAGGAAGCCTATATATGGGATACCAATCATTTGGTGGTCCTATCACCGCAAGTGTTCTTACTGGTTCGTATACGTATCGAATGAGCCCAAAGTGGGCAAGTTCCTTTGGGTCGTCGGTTGACCTTACAGGTGCTAATATTGGTCAGCGTTTCCAACTTGTCCGGATAGGTGAATCGTTCTTGATGAGTTTTGGATTTAATGTTGACTATAGCCGTAATAATGTTGGCGTGACGTTTGCTATTGAGCCAAGATTTTTGTCTGGCACTCAGTTTGCCGGCGGTGCGGGACTCTCTGATTCGGCCGCTGGAACATCTGCATTCGGCGGCTCGCCGAATGGGGCGCCAATTGCTGGAGCCTACGGGCTCGAGTGACTCTGTTGTTTGCGGTACCACAGACCCCAGCCGAAGAATATAAGTGCCAAAAGAATGTATGCCATTGTCAGATCGAAAGGACTACGGCCACGTGACTCAATAGGTAGGTTTTCGATGGCCCATGGAAAAAACATCCGTCCATCTTGAAAAGGAGAATGGATGATACCGAAGAGAGTAAATGTTGCTGCAGCCATGCACCAACCGGATGCTTTGAAAAGTGTGTGGTCAATGAGCGCTGCGGTCATGCCCGCCCATAAAAGACTCGTAATAATAAATCCTGATGCAAGAATCCTGAGGCCGTATAGTTCACTTGCCAATTGACTACCGGGAATAGCACCTGCTGCGAGGAGTTTATCGGTTTGAATCACAACAAGAGCGGCAAGTGCTGGTATGCATGCGATAGCAACTGCCGGATAGTGATGTTTTGGAGTAGCTCCGAAACTTTGAGCAGAAATCTCAAGTCCGATGAAAATTAAGATTGGAAGAATGGCGGGCGCTGGGATGAGTTCGTAGAGCAACGCGAATGAGCCTGTGAGGCCAGCAACACCAATGAAAATAGCAGTTGCCAGCGTGTAGGCTGCGCGACCTCCCATTGCTTTATATGCGGGGTGACCGATGTATGGCGTCGACTGGATGACACCCCCGCACATCCCTGCAACCAGTGTCGCAAGTCCTTCGATTGCAATAACACCACGGGTGTCATATTCATCCCCTGCTGCCGCCGCGCTTTCCGTACAGTCAATGCCACCAATAACAGTGCCGAGAGCAAAAGGAATGACAATAGGCAGATACTTCAAAGTAAGTGGCCATGCTGATACCCAACGAAATTGAAAGACATCAAACCAGCCAGTTGGCCAAAGTGCTGAGAGAGGATCAAAACTTGTATGGGTATCATTGGATGGTAACCAGCCCAGTGAAAATCCTATGGCGGCAATCGCTCCACCAACGAGAAGTGCAGCAAGAGCACCAGGGATACGATAAGGCAAGGGAATCTTAGCTGTGAGGCTTGCTAAGATGATACCTAGCGAGACAAGGCCAATGATTGGTTGTGAAAGCAACTCAACAAAAGGTAGGAAGCTAATGAGTGCAAGCGCAATGGCAGCAAGGCTACCAAGCAACGCAGCGCGGGGGATATGGCTACGTATTCTAGATGCAACAGGTGCGCAGCAAAGTTTGAAGACTCCACTTGCCACAATACAGCACATGCCAATGTGCCACGCCTGACGTGCTGCGTCTGAGTCAGAGAGGCCATTACCAGTTGCTTCTAGATAAGCGGGACCAATGACAAAAAAGACCATTCCAAAGGTGCTTGGGGTATCAAGCCCTAAGGGCATCGCCGTGACATTATTACTACGAGTCTGCTTTGCGAGACGAAAGGCCATGGCTGTGAAGAGTATATCCCCAACGATAACTCCAAGAGCCGTCCCGGGGACAAAATGCGATAACGCGAATTCCAGTGGATAGTTGAAGACAGCTACCAGCAGTGACACAGCGAGTGTCAAATCAGCTAAATTGTCAAGCGATAGGCCAAAAAAAGCATTTAGGTCACCACGTGTTGCCCAGCGATATCGAAAAGGTGGTGGCATGGAGGCTCTTGATATCTTGTTTTCTGGGGCTTTGGGATATGTCGAGACGTCTGTTTGACCTGATGGTCGCAGGCCGTAACGGTACGGACTATACTCTGTTTCTAAGGAAAAACGAGATGCTGTGTTTTTCACTTACCTTTGAAAAGGGTGACGAAACGACGAGTTGCTTTTTAAAGGTAAAAGAAAAAGCGGTTCTGGGCACCGAACCACAAGACGACCTTCTGCGTAGTACATCATGGACATCGATCAGCCTTCATCTAAGAGAACTGACCCCATTGTTGGGGGGAGTTCTTTAAATGCAGGAAAAGCTAGTAGTGCCTCACGTCCCCTGCGGTCGCTTGCAGAAGAGTCGTCAGATGAAGAACTTTTCCAAAATTTTTGTGACTCTGAAAGTACAAGTGCATACGAAGCGTTGGTTGCTCGGTATGAGAGAGAGTTATTTAGCTATTTGCGGCGATATGTTGGAAATGCTGAAATGGCAGAAGATGTTTTTCAAGCAACCTTTCTTCAGGTCTACGTTAAACGAGATCGGTTTGAGGCAGGGAGACGTTTTCGTCCGTGGCTTTACACGATTGCAACCAATCAGGCAATCGATGCTCAAAGACGGAATAGGCGACATCGTATGGTGAGTTTAGATCAACGAGCAGGCAATGACGATGAGGGAGACCTAATGTCAGTTGTCTCGTCTACTGGGCCAACAGCGGTCGAAAATTTGGAAGATGAAGAGGCTCGAGAATGGGTGCGAGGCGCTGTTGATGGTTTGCCTGAGACATTGCGTGCAGCATTAATTTTAGTATATCACCAGGGGTTGAAATATCGGGAAGCAGCTGACGTTCTGGGGATTCCGGTGGGAACGGTCAAGAGTCGTTTGCATGCTGCATTAGCAAAACTTAATAGTGCATGGACGACCAGCGACCAATCGGAGCTAAAGGCATGAAGGAACAAGTTGCCAGTCATCACCGAGTCAAGTATGCAAAGGCATTAGGCTGCTTGTCGTCAAAGGAGGGAAGGGTGATATGCGTCCGGATTTAGTCGGATATTTATTCGACAGTTTAGATGAAAAAGAGCGGTCAGAGATTGATCGCGCTCTTCAAAACCCTGCTACTTCGAGTGAAATTGAAAAAGAACTCGCAGCTCTTCAGCGTGCTATTCAGCCATTGGAACGTGATGAGGGTTTCATTGAGCCGCCTGCCGGTTTAGCGGCAAGAACGATTGCAGCAGTGAACCAAGCATCGCCAACTCGAACTCCATCTTCAGCGACTAAGAGACCAACTCTTTCGCCAGTATCAGATTCTGGTTCAATCATTCAGCCACGAATCTGGCTCGACCGTATGATCCTTGCAGCTGCATCGATTGCAGCGGTAGTACTGCTTGCCCCGCTCTTGATTGAAGCTTTGGAAGATGCAAGAGCTACAAGAGCTCAGCAGAATCTGCAGAAGGTAGCAGTAGCTCTTCAGGGATATGCTGACGTCCACAATATGTTCCCGACTCCACCTGACGCCGGCCCACTGTCACGCGCAGGCTTGTACGCTCCAACACTGGTGTCGGAGCATAGGATTCGACCAGATGATGGTTTGCTTGTGTACCCAGGTTCACCGCTCAATGATAAAAAATTTCAGGTGCCATCAAGAGAAGAACTTGAGGCAGCAGTTGGTACTGAGGGATTTGAAAAACTCATTGGGATCATGGGAGGCGATTATGGGTATACACTTGGTTATCGTGATGAGTCCGGCCATTTAAAACCCAATCGAAATCAGCATCGGAGCCATCATCCAATTATGGCAGATGCTCCAGATGCAAGTGGCGAAAAAAGCAGTAACCATCCTGATGGAGCACACCATATCGTGTACGAAGATGGTCGTGTTGAAAGAATCTGGGTTACGAGTTCGACGCTCGATCAATTACACAGAGACGACCATCTCTATTTGAATAATGATGGAAAAATTGCTGCTGGAAAAGACATGGAAGACGCAGTAATTGGTGATTCGCATCATCAGCCTTAAAGCCGGCCGAATCGTCTTGGTCGAGACTTTGTGGAAATCTCTCCTGCACATCTAGCTTGGCCGGGTAAACCTCTTTATTTGCCGGTAAGGTCACGTGCTGCGGTAACAATGGCTTCAGTCGTGATGCCAAAGTGTTGAAATAATTGTTTCGCAGGACCCGAAGCACCAAAGCCATTCATGCCAATAAATTTCCCGGTGTTACCGAGCCACTTTTCCCAACCGAATCCTGAGGCAGCTTCACACGCAACCCGTGCAGAGACTTTAGAAGGTAGAACGTGTTCCCGGTAGTCACTGTCCTGCTCATCAAAGAGTTCCCAGCATGGAAGACTCACAACTCGAGTTTGTATGTCATGGGATTCGAGTGTTTGAGCTGCATCAAGGCACAGTGGAATTTCACTGCCCGTTCCAATGAGAATGCACTCAGGTTTTCCGTTCGTTGCCTCTTTTAAGATATAGCCTCCCTTGGCTACACCATTCGCTGAACCAAGGTTGTTTCGGTCGAGTGTTGGTAGATTTTGTCTCGACAGCACCATAACTGCAGGCCGCTTAGAATTCTTTAATGAACTCTTGTAGGCCTCCGCAACCTCGTTTGCATCAGCTGGACGAAAGACATTTAATCCAGGGACTGCACGTGCACTGGCAAGGTGCTCAATCGGTTGGTGAGTCGGTCCGTCCTCACCCAACCCGATTGAATCGTGTGTCAGTACGTAGATGACTCCAAGTTCCCCTAGGGCGGAGAGTCGGAGTGATGGTTTGAGGTAATCAAAGAATACGAAAAATGTTGCGGCATAAGGTCTTAGACCACATAAAGCCATGCCGTTGCAAGCAGCAGCCATTGCGTGTTCTCGGATGCCAAAGTGGAAGTTCCGGCCTTGAAGATTTTGGGGCCCGAAGTCACCAGCATCAGGAATAAGAGTCATCGTCGATGGCGCTAGATCAGCTGAGCCCCCTAAAAACCATGGAATGGAACCACTAAGAGATTGAAGAACTTTTCCGGACGAAACACGGCTGGCAAGGCCCTTTGTGTCAGTTGGGAATTCGGGAATCGCATCTTCCCATCCTTTTGGTAGCTCTCCAGATAGCATGCATTCGATTTCTTTTGCAGCGTCTGGTTCCGCAGATGCTAATGATTGATAAGACTCTCTCCATGAAGCAGCGGCCTTCTCTCCTCGTTGACTTATCGCATTTTGAAAATGCTCGGCAACTCCACTTGGTACGTGAAACGCTTCATCTGTGGGCCAGCCGTAAGATTTTTTAGCGCCCTGTATTTCTTCCTGGCCGAGTGGAGCTCCGTGCGATGAATGAGAGCCGGCTTTAGAAGGAGCACCAAAACCGATGATACTCTTTACGACTATGAGGGTAGGTTTTTTTTCTTCTTCTTTGAAAGACTGCAAAGCCCGAATCAGTGCAGATGTATCATTTGCATCTTCCACATATTCGATTCGCCAACCGAATCCTTCAAAACGACGCCCGACATCTTCGCTGAACGCAAGATCGGTCTCGCCTTCAATAGTTATCTTGTTGTCATCATAAACCCAGCAAAGATTTGACAGTTCGAGATGGCCGGCAAGCGAAGCGGCTTCACTGGAAACCCCCTCCATTAAGTCACCATCGCTACAAACCACATACGTATCAAAATCAAAAAGTGTGTTATTGGGACGATTGTATTTTGCACCAAGCCAACGAGAAGCAACAGCCATGCCTACTGAATTTGCACATCCTTGGCCAAGTGGTCCTGTTGTTGTTTCCACACCTACAGCAAGGTGGTGTTCGGGGTGTCCGGCACAAACACTATCAAGCTGGCGAAACTTTTTAATATCATCGAGGGTTACTGCTGGAAGTCTGTTAGTTTCGGAATTCGGTTGTCCTTGCTTAATTCCAGCAAGATGAATCAGGCTGTAAAGCAGCATGGAAGCATGGCCGCATGAGAGAACAAATCGGTCGCGGTTCGGCCAGTTCGAATCGGCTGGGTTATAACGGAGAAAATCTTTCCAGACCGTGTACGCAACCGGAGCCAGTGCCATTGGAGTTCCTGGGTGCCCACTTTTTGCAGCCTCAACGGCATCCATCGACAGTGTACGAATCGTGTCAATTGTAAGTTGATCAATGTCGGTGAGGGTTTGCGTGTCTGAGCTAGGCATGAAGAGGCTTTCAAACGTTAGAAGTTAAAGGGCTATGACTTACTGAATTAAGTACGAGGGTACATATCAGTCCCAAATACCTGATCGAACTCGATTAATATAAGCGATAATGTTTACTGTGACGACAGATGCCGTTTATATGCGTCGTCAAGTTCTTCTGGGCTTTTTTCACAGAGTTCCCAGAGTGTTTCATACTCTGCAGTTCCGCGGTAGAGCTGAACAAGATACTCAACAAATGCATCCCGATAGCGGCCTCGTTCACCATTCATAAAGAAATCAGCAAGACCGGACAGTTGACTATAGATTTTTGGTAAGTCCGGGTCGTTCTGCATTGCTATCCTGCCAAGTTTTGAAAGTTTTCGGAGTGGCAGAAAAAAACTATCATCGAGAAGTCGTTCTTTCGCTGCAGGAACACGTCCACGATCGCGTCCCCCGACAATGAATCCGAATTCAGTTTTTACAATGCTTTCCATATAGCAGGCAGCAGCTTCCATTGCCCAGATGCCATGATGACTGCCAGCAACCGGATTTGTTGGCCAACATTCTGCAAAAAGTTGATGGGTTGCTTCGTGTTCCACGGTCTGTCTGTCAGAGTCTTGACTGTCGAAAAACCATGCTGTTCGTGTTGGTGTCCAATACATTCCAAGACTTTTTTCAACGTTTGGTTCCAATGACTGCAAGCTATTGATGTATTCCTCACGATGAGCGAGTAAAATCGATTTCAATGAACCCGTTGGGCGAGGCCTAGCTTGACCATTGATTCTGGAATTCAGGTCTGCTGGTGTCATTACAAACCCGCCAAAAACTTGCCGCCATATGAACCGGGTCAATTCGAGACGCTTTGCAAGGTCACTAGTCTGAGCGATTCCAGCCGTCGACGTGATGTTCCAGTGGTCAGAAACAAAAAGTTTGGTTGTGTTGGTAGCTTGTGGACTTAATATTTTGGGTAACAGAAGTTGGCTCGGAGAAGATGAGACAATGGTGCTTTTTCCATTTCTTGTCCAGCCAGTTTTTCGAGAAAACTCTTTTTTTTGTCTAAGTTGACGTGCAGCATTTGGCCAGACCCATTGGTCTTCATACCGAACATATCCTAGGGCTCGCCTGCCAAATGCATGGTCAGGGGCTTCCCGAACAACACGGACGAGTAGGCGAATAGCTTCATTACTCGACTTAAAACGACTGCGGTTAGAAATTCCCTGCTGTTTTTTGATTTCAGTCTTGGCTGCTTCAAAAAAATAATGAGCCCGCTGCTGCCGAAGAATCATGAATGCTGACCACAAAGATCTGCTCGATTCCTCTAGCCAATCGGGACCGTTAGTATTTTTATTGATCGAAGCAATAACCTGCGCGTCGACTTCAGTAACTTCGTCTGGCAATGGCCAATCACGAATCAAACGTGACAGCTTTTCGTCGCCGGAAGCGGTAGCCTTCTGCACAAGCTCTAGGCAGCAATTGCTCCATTCGGCACCTACAGCTTGTATCGTGCCACCATGCCCGTCAGGTGGCCCGTTCTTATTCTCAGCACGAAGCTTTTGTTGGCTACAAAAATAACTGACGGTAGCGAGACAAAAGACGAAGAAGACCCTCGGACACTCAATATTCATCGTGTTGGTGTTAGTCTTCTTTGTCAAAAGCTGCATCAAATTGTCGATTACTTGGAGCGAAATCAATGTTTTGAACGAATTCACATGCTTCGGTTGCACCGTGTTCACGATCCATGCCGCAATCTTCCCACTCGACAGACA
>PKCL01000419.1 GCA_002862165.1 Planctomycetaceae bacterium | reverse complement strand
GTTGCAGAATTCGATTCGGCAACAATGCAAGGCGAACCCGTATCCTTGGCATTACCCGATGTTGCTGGAATACCAGTTGAACAAGCGCTTTGGACGATTAATTATCCAGTAAACCAATCCTTGATTTTTGCCGGTCCAGGAGCAGTGCTTAGCGGAGAGAAGGCACGAGACATCAGAGTAAAAGTTGAAGCAGAAATTGATGCTGTTTTCGATACACTCACACGAACGCGTCCTGAAGATATCGTGTCACGACTTCAAGAATTTCGTCTGGTCCGGCAGAAGCAGGCTGGGGTTGCTCCTCTCGAAGCGTGGGTTGGTGGGGTGCCAAATACAGGTGGGGTGGGTGTAATCGAACGACAATTCACATCAGCATTTCTTCCAAATAATCGGTGGGGAAAGTTGATCGTCAAACCAGAGCTCAATCAGGGGACCGTGACAATTCGATTCGCAACTCCACGGCTTTCAGCGGTTGGCCGCGGCGTCACTACAATGCTCATCGTGATAGCGGGCGCGTGGTTTTGGTGGGCAATTACAAAGTTTGCTGGCCTGATTCTTGAAATAGCTGATCGGTGGTTGCCTGCTATTGCAGGTGTTGCTGCTATTGGGTGGATCATCTACCGGGAGCCTATTTGGCCAGGATGCATGCTTCTCGTTGTCTGTTTAGGAGCAACAATCAGTCGTCTCGTTCGATGGCACGTTGTTGGCTCTGATCGTGGCTCTCTTGTTGCAGACCAGCCGACCGTGGCTTATGGCGTTAGTCATCCTGTTGCTGCCTCATCAATAACACGAGTTGCCAGCAAAGTTCATGAATCATCAACGATTACACATCACATACCACCCCTTGATATGCGCCGCGACAATTAACCGCCAGAGTTGAATTTATAAGCCGAGTTGGTAGGGTCGAAGTCGGCGTCCGTGAAGCCATTATTCACCTTGACGTTCATGTAGGTGTATTCTTCCATGAGAATTGGCTGGCCGCCCTGTTCTTTGGGCCAGTCATAAGCCTCGTAACGAATAGGAATAAGGTGTTCATCGTCGATGTAGACTCGTGCTAAGTGGAACCGAAAGTTGCGTCTCGGTACCGGGTGAACGACCTGAACGCACGTGCATATTCTGCCATTTACTTTGGCTTTAGGGAAAAAGTTCACCTCACACTCACCAAATTGTTTGTCATGTCTAGCAACTTCAACAAGTCGCTTTGCTAAATTTTCGACACCAAGTTCAGTAATCGGGTAACGGTTTCCTTGCATGGCAAGCATGCTCTGTGGCTTTAGAGAAACCGTCCCAACCATGGCACGAACACCGCTTCCAGCATGAGCCAGCATATTTCCATCATTTTTGCCATCACAATAAATTACTTCTTGCGCCTTCACTGCATCGGGAGCTAGGAAATAAAGGTATACGCTATATGGCTTGTGTCGAATTTTCGCAAACATGTATTCGTGAGGTCGAAGTTCGCCATTTATACGTTCTCTTTTCACAACTGTGCAGGAGTAGTCCTGAATGTTGGCACGAAGGCTTTCAAGGCCTTTTGCAGCAAGAGCAAGGGCGGGCTCTAGGGGATGCTCTCCTTGATTTGTATTGGCTACTGCATCATCAGCTCCAATATTTCCTTGAGCAATGTCACCATTAGGCATCATGCCGGGCTGAGTCGCTTGAGTCTCTTGAGCGTTCGCGGTGCCCAGAACGACACTCCATAGAATCGCTCCTGCACATATTCCACAAAAAAGTTTGTGACTGAAAACGGCTCGCTCTTTGACGGTGTTTCTGATCGCAGTCATCCATGATCTGCTCATGCCTAGCTCCTCTTATCTGGGGTGGTCGGAAAGCTTTTTTCCGACCCGCCGCTGAAGAGCGGCATTAGTAAATGTTCTCAAGACCTTAAGTTATATCGCTATGTGGGCAAGCTTTACATTCAGTAGATTGCCGTCGTGTGACCGATCGATACAAATAAAACGATCCAACGATCCAATGCAACCGACATAAATACAATTCATGCCTTACATCAGGAAGTTAGCGATCCTCTGGGGTGTAGGAAATGGCAAAAAACACCCATTTTGGTGTGTTTTTACCGAACGTGTGCAATTTCGCGTATCATGAGGTTCCTGATGTCCTTCGCACATTCTCCTTGCTCCCTACTTTCACATGCAATCCTGTCAAGCCTTGGTTACTGCATCACCGTTCGAAGTGTACCGGATTATTTCTCGTCCGTTCTATGAGAATACATACGTTTTAACACAGTCGCAATCTAGGGATTGTTTGATTGTCGATCCTGGTTTTGATCCTGACGCTGTCATTCAAGTTGTCGATGAACATCAGCTTGTCCCGGTAGCTATTGTGCTTACGCATGGACATTCAGATCATATTGCTGGCGTCGCTTCAATTAAGCAGCAATGGCCTTTGGCTCCTGTGTTGATAGGTCACGGCGACGCAGGAAAGCTTTTGGATCCGGTTGCAAATCTTTCAGCTGGATATGGTATTGATGTCGTAAGCCCACCGGCAGATGTGGTTTTGCGAGAGGGAGAGGATTTACGAGTAGGAGATTTCTGCGCTACTGTTGTGGAGATTCCCGGCCATTCAGCAGGCCACGTTGTTTTCTGGTTTACGAGTACCCCAACTCTTGTATTTGCCGGCGATGTGTTGTTCCATGAGGGTATAGGTCGTACCGATTTTCCTGACGGCGATTTTTCATCACTCGAATCAGGAATTTTAAACAAGCTTTATAAACTTCCGGACTCTGCAATAGTTTTGCCTGGCCATGGTGAGCCGACAACTATCGGGCATGAAAAAAAACACAATCCTTTCGTTTCACTTCTGTAAATTCCTCTGCACAATCCTTGTCCTGACACCAACCACCTCTTCTTATGCTTGCACCAGCTGACATGCCCACACCACCGCTCGACCAATCCGTCAGCCGGTCACCACTGTGTAAAATTACCGGCCTTGGGTTGGCTGGTATGGCGAGGCTGCTGGCAGGTGCCAGTATTCGTTGGATTGCTAGTCAGCCGGATACGTGTCAGCGGGTTTATTTTGCGAATCATACAAGTCATCTTGACGCACTCTTGATCTGGGCGTCGCTGCCGCGATTAATTCGTGAAATTACTCGCCCTGTTGCAGCTAAGGATTATTGGTCTCGCGGTGCTCTCCGGAGGTGGTTGGCCGAAGAGGTGTTCAATGCAATTCTTATTGATCGAACGGATATCAAAGTTCATCAGAGTCCTGTTGATCTTATGTTGCGTCAGGCTGGAGATACACGATCGCTTATAGTTTTTCCCGAGGGGAGCCGGAGTACCAGTGGAGAAGTTGGCGAGTTTAAAAGTGGGCTCTACTATCTCGCAAAAAAACGTCCTGAAATTGAACTCATACCCGTTCACATCGACAACTTAAATAGAGTGCTACCACGGGGAGAATTTTTGCCCGTTCCTTTACTTTCTTGCATCACCTTTGGGCCTCCACTCTGGTTGGAGAGAGATGAATCTAAGTTAGACTTTTTGGCAAGAGCACGTAGGGCAGTGTTATCTCTCAAGGAATAGATATTAGTATCAATGGTGATAATCAAGATTCGAGAAGGTGTACTCTAAGTGAATGACATTCGTACTATTGCTTTAGTTGCAGGTGTTCTACTTTTGCTTTCAATAGTCACAGGAGTAGGCCAATTTTTAAAGCGGCATCCTGACCGGGGTATTGATGCGGCTGCAGTCAGAACATTCAATATGAGAATTCGTGGTTGGTGGGTCTTGTGTACAGTCCTAGCCGCTGCTTTTTGGCTCGGGTCAACTGCAACAGTCACACTGTTTGGATTCGTTTCTTTTTGGGCGCTGCGTGAATTCATTACGCTGACGCCGACTCGCAAGGGTGATCACCGTGCATTGTTCTGGGTGTTTTTTCTCTTTACCCCACTGCATTATGTGCTTGTTGGGCTGAATCGATACGATATTTACAGTGTATTTCTACCCGTCTACGCGACACTTTTTGTTTTGGCAAGGGCGGCAGTGGCTGGCGACTACAAGCGATTTTTGGAGCGAACGGCAAAGATTCAAGCAGGCCTCGTGGTATGTGTTTACTGTTTGTCATTCGCGCCAGCACTGCTTGAACTCCATGTCGACAGAGGGCCTGAGGGTATTAGCCAGTTGAGTAGTCGTGATGCAAATTTCAGGTTACTTTTCTTTTTGATTTTACTTGTTCAGTTTGCAGATTGCATGCAGTACGTATGGAGCAGAATGTTGGGGCAACGATTAGTTGCTGCTGCGGTGAGCTCTAATAGAACATGGGAAGGCTTGCTGGGTAGTGCGACAAGCACAGCGCTTCTTGCAGCGGTACTATGGTGGGCAGCACCGCCATTCCAGCCTTGGCAAGCGGCAATCGTTGGACTGGTTGTCGCTGTTATGGGATTCGCTGGAGGTATGACAATGTCAGCTATCAAACGTGACCGCGGCGTTAAAGATTACGGAACGCTTGTTGTTGGCCACGGTGGTGTGCTTGATCGTATCGATTCGATCTGCTTTGCAGCACCGGTTTTCTACCATATGACAGTGCTAGTGATTGGTAGCTAGTTTTGTTTAGTTGCACGCTGAGTGCGTTGTGCACGCTGGACATAAATTGACTGCCGGGCTGCGGTTGCAGAGATTCTGCTTGGAGTGGGTGCGTACATGGTTGGTGTGTCCGGGCTTTGCCCGCGAGCAGTACGTGTAATGTCTTGTATTCCTGGAATTGCGGCAGCGACAGATGCTGGTGGAGCAGGGCAGCCACGCTTCACCCACTCCAGCCAGATGGTCTGAAGGTTGCTGATGTCGTTAATTCCGTAGTGTTGACTCAATGATTGAGGCCAATCACTAGTTGCTAGGCCATTGCCAACGAAATCAATATAACGCTGTCTGCCTCCTCGTTCGATAAGGTAGCGAGCGAGTGAGTAGCCTTGCGAGTATAGAGGGAGTACGTCTGCTGGATACTCTTTCATAGCGAACATGTCAGGAAATGAAATCCCTCGCCCTGTTCGTAAGAATTCTATGAGTAAGCGGTGCTGGCGAGCACGCTCCACGGGATGTTCTACTGTTGTGCAAGCTCCCTCATCGGCCCACCTTGGAAGCGGTTGACGAAAGTGGCTTGCAAAGATTGTATGAGTGACTTCATGGGGGAGCACGGAGTCTAGAATACGCTCTTCGCTACCCTGAATGGTCATCGTCCAGTTGAACACTTCACCCCGATCAAATACGAAACTCGTGGCTCCACCAGCCCCAAGGTTTGGTGCTACTTCCGCTGTGACCGGACAAGGTTGACTCCAACGGGGAAGTGGTTCTCCGAGCCATTCGATGGCAAGATCGTGGCGGTATTGTTCAGCAGCGTCTCCAATCTTCTGCGCTAACTGTGGGTCAGGAGCTTCTACAACAAAGTTTGCTGTTCTGTAGCCTGCTGCAAGCAGACGATTCATCGGGAGGCAGATGGCCGCAACCGCACCTAATAGAAGAATTCTTTTTTTGAACTTTCCAAACTGCATGTATTCACCACTTCACTTAGAAAACTATCTCAACTGATTGCGTAACGATGACGAGAGGTCGGACGGTAACGGTGTGAAGTAAGTGGGGCCAGAGCGATTTCAGGTTTCATGATTATTTGGTAGGAATCAGTTGTGGCCATGCAAGTCGTAGCTGATTTGTTTCGGGGATTTCGAGATTTGTGCCTGGTGATAGTGAAACCCGTGGCTGAAGAGTCTTGTTCCATGCGAAGAGACTGCGGTAATAACGGCCATCTCCGTATGCTTTTTCTGCAAGTTCCCACCACGAATCGCCCTCTTGGACGTCATAATGCATTCCAGGCGTAAGCTGCTGTAGTGGTTTCGTGGTAATTGTTTGAGGTAGTGAATTGACGGGAGGTGGGGGCTGTGGAGGTAGCTGTGAAAAGTCGTCTTCTGAAGTTTTTTTTGGAGTCACAAATTGGGTCACTTCTTGTGACTGCCAAGGCGCGATTATTGGCGTACTGTCCAAGGCTCGGTAAGTACCTGGTTCTTTAGTATCATCGTGGTGAATCTCATTCACTGTTTCGAGTGGTGGAATGTTTTCACCTTGTATTTGTGCAAGAAGAGGTTCACGCGTTCTTGCTTGATTTAACGAAGGTTCAAAGCTTGCTTCGATGCTTGGAAATCGTTGTTTCGACTGTGCTGTGTCACTTGAATTTTTAGTAGTCCATGAAAATTTTTCTTCTGGACTAGGCGTTAGGTCAGGCGGTGTTACGGTTTCTGCAAAAGGATTGAAGGTGACGGTGTGGATATCGGGGCCAGCACCTTCGGGAGGACGTGGTATTAGTAGACGTAGAGCAAGTGCAGTAACAAAAATACCTGCTAATAGGCCTAGCAATGACAGAAGGAATTTTGATTCACGTCCCATGCAAAATCCACATAGATAAATTACGTTCAGTGGCCACGCGTACCGGGGCTCTTTGTTTCATATATTTAAAGAGGTGGGATTCTGCTGAAACTATCTTGCTGTTGCCATAGCGGCAGAAGAAGAAAAAGAATTGCACTGAAATGACGTATTCGTGTCGAAAATTGACCTTTGCCATGACTGGCCGTTTGTGTCGTACGCTCCCATCTGGTGTCAAAATGGGAGGGTGGCGTAGTATTTTGAAATCAGTGGATGGTTTAGATCCGTTCTGCAGCCCTCAGTCGTGCTGAGCGAGAGCGACGATTTCTTGCGACCTCATCCGAAGCTGCTTCAATCGGAGAACTGGTAAGGCACTTCCAGACTTGCGGACTGCGGAAAGCTTGTTTTACAAGACGATCCTCAAGTGAATGAAAAGAGATAACAACCAGACGTCCACCAGATTTCAAACGATGGGGGATTCGCTCAAGTGCCACTTGAAGAGACTTAAGTTCCTCATTGACTGCTATTCTGAGCGCCTGAAAAGTACGAGTCGCTGGGTGTATTCTTTTTTGCTGCGTTGTTTTTCGAGGTACAGCTGATGCTACGAGTTTTGCAAATTCTTTTGCAGATTCTATTGGATTCCGTTCACGCGCCTGCGCAATTCTTCGAGCTATTCTACGACTGTGTCGTTCCTCTCCAAACTCATAAATGAGATCCGCTAGCGTTTCTGGTCGGAGGCGATTCACGAGCCTCCACGCTGGCTCCCCTTCGGTTGGGTCGAATCGAAGATCAAGCGGTCCATCAGATTCAAATGAGAAACCTCTTTCACGGTCTGCAAGTTGATCACTCGAAATCCCAACATCAAGAAGCATGCCATCAATTTTATCAACTTCAACAGCATCCAGAACTTCTGGCAAATTACAGAAGTTTGCTTGTGCGAAACGTATAGGAAGCTTGCCTAGTTCGTCTGCACCTCGCTGGATCGCTTCTGGATCTCGGTCTATCGCAATGACTCGCCCTGTTGGCCCTACAATTTCAGCTAGCAGTCGCGTATGTCCTCCTCCTCCAAGTGTTCCATCAACAACAGTCATGCCTGGTTTTAAGTTCAGGAATGACAGTGACTCGTGCGACAGCACACTAGTGTGGATACTGGTTGACGGTATACGCTGGATTGGTTTTGGTTTTTGCACATCGCTAGTGTAACCATTTCGATCGATACGTTTATATCGATACGTTTATTGAGTATCTTAATAAGCATGACACGTTCAGCCGAATTCGATACAGCAGATTTTTATGATTACGAGCTTCCCAATTCATGTATTGCCCAAGAGCCACTCCCAGATCGTGCTGCCGCTCGATTGCTTGTTTTGGATCGAGCGTCGCAAACTATCCGACATAGGCATGTTCGTGATTTACCTGAGATTCTTGCCCCAAACGATCTCATGGTGGTGAATGATTCGCGGGTTGTGCCAGCTCGCTTGTATGGCCGAAGAGCCGAGACAGAGGGTCGTTGGGAGGGCCTTTTTTTATCGGAAGTCGTTGGGGCGGACGGGCGTCGCTTGCTACGGCTGCTATCCAAGACGCGGGGCACACTGCGTGTGGGTGAGCGTATTGTCGTAGTTGGTGAACAGGGACAAGATTTGGCGGTGCTCGAACTTGTTGCCCGCGATTCAGGAGGAACCTGGCTTGTTGATCCATGTTCTGACGAGACTACCGTTCAATTTTTGTCTCGTGTAGGTCGGGTTCCTCTTCCGGGATACATTCGAGAAGGAATTGCTCAGAGCGATGACGTTGAGAGATATCAAACAGTTTTTGCGACACAGCCGGGATCAGCTGCTGCACCAACGGCAGGTCTACACTTTACTCCGTCACTTTTGCATAAAATCGCGAAACGGGGAATAAAAAAAGCGGAGGTTACGTTACACGTCGGGATCGACACGTTCCGACCAATTAGTACCGAAAAAATTGGGGATCATGAGATGCATTCAGAGTGGTGCACTGTTTCAGAAGGAACGGTTATGGCTGTCCACGAAACGCAGCAGCGACATGGAAGAGTAGTGGCTGTAGGTACAACGGCAGTTCGTTCGCTTGAGACGGCTGCCCATTCTGGGGTCGCTGAGTCATATAGTGGTGCAACAAGCTTATATATACGGCCAGGGTACTCCTTTCGTGTGGTTGATGGCATGTTGACAAACTTTCATATGCCAAGAACAACCCTTATGGTGCTAGTAAGTGAATTCGCTGGCCATGAATTCATTCAGCGGGCGTACAAAGAAGCCATGGAAAACGGCTACCGGTTTCTAAGTTATGGTGATGCAATGCTGATTTTGTAATGGTAAAATACGTTCTTCATTTTTGTTTGTAGTTATTCAAAATGTTTTCCGCTGTTGTTGTGTGATGAAACTACGAACGAGAATAAATTAAGTTTCTGTATCTAGATTGAAAGGAATTCACCTCGTGTCCCCGATACCTCAGGAAGATGTTTTGGTAGTGCCTCGCCATGTGCTGGAGCAGGTGGGGGTATTTCAAGGGTTTTGTGAAGATGTCGAAAAATATCTGCCATTTCTCCTTGATCCAAATCAAACCCTATGGATGCCTCGAGAACAAGCAGAAGAAGACACGACGTTTAAGCAACTCATTCCGTACTGCCTGCTTGCATGGCTGTCCCCTGATGGTGGGTCACAATATTTTTCGTATACCCGTGGTGGCGGCCAGGGTGAAGCACGACTTCGATCGAAGCGTTCTGTGGGCATTGGTGGACATATTGCCAGCACAGATGGGCAATATGGAGATAACGCTTCGTACGAGGCGGGTATGCTTCGAGAGCTTAACGAAGAGGTCGAAATGAACACAAATTTTACAAGTCGGTGTGTTGGGCTTATCAATGACGATGCGACGGCCGTTGGTAGTGTGCATCTTGGGATCGTCCATGTGCTCGAACTGGAATCACCTGATGTAAAATCTCGTGAGACGGATTTAATAGAGTGTGGGTTTGAGTCGTTAGGAAAACTACTCGCAGAGCGAGAGAATTTTGAAACCTGGTCTCAGATCGCTCTCGATGCTGTGCAAGCTGGAAGCCTCGAGTAATCGTTTCAGTGCACATGAACACACCGTGCAGTGATTGATGAGAAATATTGAATGATGTCTAACAATACTCCCATCTATCTTGATAATCATGCGACCACTCGGGTGGATTCGGATGTTTTTGAATCAATGATTCCCTGGTTCACAGATAATTATGGGAATGCAGGTAGTGGCACACATGTCATGGGAACTGCGGCTCGCGATGCTGTTGAGTCAGCAAGGCAACGTGTGGCAGATGCTGTTGGTGCAGCGGCTCGGGAAATTATTTTTACAAGTGGAGCTACTGAAAGTGTGAACTTGGCAATAGCTGGGGCAGTCAGTCGCCAGCCATCTGGTCAGTGTGTCGTTCCTGAAACTGAGCATGTCGCGGTCCTTGATGTAGTAGAGCAATTAGAGCGACAGGGTTTATCTGTTTGTCGTGTGCCAGTCGCAGCAAAGGACGCTGAGACTCCTGGTGCTCTCGACCTTAATCTTCTTGATGAGGTAGTAAGAAGAGGAACGGTTCTTGTTTCGGTAATGTTTGCTAACAATGAGATTGGTACGGTGCATCCAATTTCAGCAATCGCTGATATTGTCCATTCATACGGAGCTTTGCTACATGTGGACTGCGCGCAGGCGATTGGGAACTGCTCCATCGATGTAACTGCACTCGGTGCCGATCTAGCAAGTTTTTCAGCTCATAAGTGCCATGGCCCCAAGGGTGTTGGTGCTCTTTACGTCAGACGGCAACAACGGATTGTACGAATTGACCCACAGGTTTTTGGAGGTGGTCAGGAGCGTGGCCTACGAAGTGGGACGCTGAACGTGCCAGGGGTTGTTGGTATGGGACGAGCGTTTGAACTTGCATCAGAACAGCTTGTTGTATCCTCGAAGCACATGGCGGTTTTGCGTACAAAGCTTTGGAATCTTCTGGTAGATGCAATTCCAGGCATTCAGTTGAATGGACCGTCGCTCGATTCAGGTGTGCGGCTACCTAACAACTTGAACGTTCTTATTCCAGGAATTGATGGCTCAACCCTTTTAGCAGAGCTTTCACGAATTGGGGTTGCAGCAAGCGCTGGCAGTGCTTGCTCAAGTGAGCAACCAAGACCAAGTCACGTGCTACTTGCACTTGGCTTATCAGAGGATGAGGTTCGACAAAGCATACGCTTTGGGCTGTCACGCATGACCACATTAGAGGAAATTCAGTTGGCATCGGAGCGACTTCAAGCAGCAGTGCAATCGCTTGGAGCCACTTGATTCCGGTCTTTTTCCTTCAAGATGGCTAGAAAGTGTTGTTTGGAAGCAGACTTCTGGCTGTAGCAGCATAACGCCCTTTGCCGACAATCCCTATGGGGATAAACTATATAGGGATGCTTTAGGGCATTCTCGCGACCCATTGGATGTGATCATTCAGTGGAACTGCCCGTAGCGGGCGTCGCGTTTCTGAAACAGGTGGCAAGTTCCTACGGAGGTTAATACGATGTCGGTTACGCTTACTGAAAAAGCAGCCAGCGAAGTCATGAAGATTATTACGGATCAAAAACTTGAAGACGGTACAGTTCTTCGTGTAGGTGTCGCTGGTGGCGGGTGTAGTGGGTTTCAGTATTCGCTGGGCTTCGACACACAGTTTGATCCAAAGGCTGATACGAAAACCGATCAGCACGGTGTCGCGGTTGTGGTTGATAAAAAGAGTGATCTTTTTCTCGATGGCACAACACTTGACTTCCATGAGGGGATCGATAAACGAGGCTTCACCTTTAATAACCCAAACGCATCGAAAAGCTGCGGATGCGGAAGTTCATTCCAAGCCTAGTCAACTAACGTGGTTCGGTGCCAAGGAGGTCCAGTGGCGGCGGAAACTGTATTTATCGTCGGTATTGGTGATGACGGCATCGAGGGTATGACGGCTCATGCTGTCAAGATTGTCGAATCGGCTCATGTTTTACTGGGCCCTGATTCGTGTAGTTCCCTCTTGTCCGCAGGAATGCGAGAGAGGCTTGAAATAGTTGCAAGCCTTGAGGAACTGGTTGACCATATCGAAAAATCTGAGAGCCAAAACAAAATTGTTGTATTGGCATCAGGTGATCCTCTTTTCTATGGGACGGCACGTTACGTTTGCGCGAAACTTGGAAAAGAGCGATTTGAAGTAGTTCCTCACGTTAGCAGTATGCAACTTGCATTTGCGAGGGTAAAGGAAAGTTGGGAGGACGCTTACCTTGCGAATCTTTCGGGATTGACCGTCATCGATCGCGTTATTGACAAAATTCGTACTGTAGACACTGCGGGTCTTTTTACGAGTGAGAGATGGCCCCCCAACGCCGTTGCTGAGGCTCTTCTTGAGCAGGGCATTCAGGGACTGCAGGCGTACATATGTGAAAACCTTGGTTCACCTGATGAGCGGGTAACACAAGGTTCACTTAAGGAAATTGCCAAAGAATCATTTTCACCTCTGAACGTCATGATTTTAGTGCGTCCGAGTGGATTGACTGAGTTGCCGAGCAAAACAGGGAGTCGTCTTTTTGGAAATTCTGATGAACTTTTCCTCCAATCTCGTCCAAAGCGGGGGCTGCTGACGCCTGCTGAAGTCCGCAGCCTAGCTCTCGCTGAGCTTTCGTTGTTCTCGACAAGCATTGTGTGGGACGTTGGGGCAGGAAGTGGATCGCTGGCTGTTGAGGCAGCAAGGCTTGCTCCGAACGGTTCGGTCTTTGCCATTGAGATGGATGTCGATGATCATCAGTTAATAGAGGAAAACGCAAAGCGATTTGGAGTCGACAACCTCCGAGCGATTCTGGGTCAGGCGCCAGAGGCGTGGAGTGATCTCCCAGACCCAGACAGTATTTACGTAGGTGGTAGTGGTCGCTCAGTGACCGCTCTTGTCGAACAAGCTTGGGAGCGATTGAAGCCGGGAGGTCGATTAGTCACGAGTTGCAACAGTATTGAGAACCTGGCTGCAGTTCATGCCCTTTTGCGAAGTCGATCAGAGGACGCAGGGTACTGGATGGTTAATATTGCCCGCGGAATAGAACAAATGGATCGTATCCGTTTCGAGGCAATTAATCCAAACTTCCTCATGGCGGCGACGAAGGCAGGGTAGGGCGTGACCGACCAACTTCCTGAAAGGCTTGACGTAATAGCTGTCGGCGCCCACCCAGACGATGTCGAAATAGGGTGTGGCGGAACTCTTGCAAAACTAGTCGATCAAGGGTGTCGCGTAGGCATTATCGATATCACTGACGGAGAGCCAACACCCCTTTCAAGTGGTCCAAAGGAGCGGCTCGCTGAAGCTTCTAAAGCTGCTGCTTGCCTTGGTGTCGTGCATCGTGAACAACTCGGTTTTCCAAATAGAAAATTATTTGATTGTTTTGATGTTCGGGTAGCTCTTGCAAAGGTGTTTCGTCGGTACAGGCCGCGTCTCGTTCTTGGAATTGGTGATAAAACGCCAATGGCCTCGCCTGACCACGCACAGGCTATGATGATCACTGAGGCTGCGGTTTTCTATTCTCGTTTAACAAAATGGGATGACGTTTTTGACAACCTTCCCGAGTATACGATTCCTCATTTACTGACATATTTCCTGTTTACGGGAGTTGCTGATCTTCCAGCAGGATGTTGGCCAATTATTGTGAATATTGAAGGCCACTTAAAGCAAAAAATGGAGGCTATTCACTGTTACGCCTCTCAGTTTCCCCCAGAAAAAAAGCATGTTTTCACAAGAGTCGAGGCGCTCTCGCAAACAGTTGGATTTCTTGGTGGATGCGCTGAGGGAGAGCTGCTTGGCGGGAGCCGAATCCCCTGCACAACGGATCTCATGCATCTACTCTAAACTGAGTTTACTTAATTCCCTGATTATTCAGAAAAGCTTTTCAGAAATATTTATATGAGTGCGATCGAGGATATGAAAGCTGATTCGTGGATGCGGTGGGTTCTCTATGCGGCTGGCATTTACAATATGGTCTGGGGTGCGGTCGCAATTATTGTTCCTTTGTGGATGTTTCGTGCTGCGGAAATGGAGTTGCCTCGTTATCCGGAGTTTTGGCAGTGCATTGGTATGATTGTTGGTGTTTATGGCATCGGATACATTATCGCGGCGTCTGATCCAATTCGGCACTGGCCAATTGTGTTTGTCGGATTTCTTGGAAAAGTTCTTGGTCCAATAGGGTTTGCCGAAGCACTTTGGTCCGAGAGACTGCCTCTCGTCTTTGGGCTGAATATTGTGACGAATGATTTAATTTGGTGGATTCCATTTTCACTTATCCTTTTGTCAGCCTGGAAAAATCGTGGCCAATCCAAAACCTGATCAAATTCTTCATAAGTATGACATTGTTGTTGTCGGGGCTGGAATTGCTGGCCTTATGGCATCCACTTATTTATCAAAAGCTGGTTGTAAAGTAGCTGTATTGGAAAAATCTCGAGGGGTTGGTGGTCGGATGGCAACTCGTCGTATTGAAGACGCAGTCTGTGACCATGGCACCCAGTATTTTTCAGTGAAGGGAAGAGCTTTTGGAAGTGTTGTTTTGGAAGCAAAGGAATCAGGTGTTGTGGAGCCGTGGTGCGATATGTTTCCAAAGGCGGAAACACTCGAGGATGCAGCCGTGATACCACTCGATGAGGTAGGGCATGCACGCTGGAAAGGTTCTCAGGGTATGACAAGCCTTCCCAAGCACCTTGCCCAACAACTTTCGGAATCAGTCAAAACAGGAGTCCGAGTAAGCGATGTAAGCATTCAGGATGACTCAGTCCGTTTGTCATGTGAGAATAATGAAGTGTTTGTGGCTCGTGCTGCTCTACTTACGACCCCAGTCCCACAGGCTTTAGAAATATTAACATCCGGTGGCTTGGTTCCTCCGAATGTTGATTCGGCGACGTGGGAGGCACTGGCATCAGTAGAGTATTCGCCCTGTTTTTCACTTATGCTGAAGTTGAAGCAACCAAGCCTGCTCCCTGACCCTGGTGGCCTTGAGGTTTGCTCTGGTCCCGTCGCGTGGATTGGCGACAACTTCCAAAAAGGAATCTCATCCGTTCCGAGTCTTACAATTCAAGCGACTGCTGAATTTAGCAGAATTCATTTCGACACTGATCCAATACTTGTCCAAGACAAGCTTATAAAAGCGGTCCATCGCTGGATCGATGGTGATATCTCAAAAGCGATTGATGGAGTTTCACTTCAACGGTGGAAGTATGCATTTCCTATTTGTCCAATAAAGGCACCAATGATTGCCGTGCAGAACAGCCCTCCAGTAGTCTGTTGTGGTGATTCATTCGGTGGCGGCCGTGTTGAATCTGCGGCGTCTAGTGGCCTTGCCGCCGCGCGGTGGATTCACCGTTTTTTCGCCTAAATAGTTCTTGATCAGAGCACCTGTCATAATGTTTAAGTTGGGGCATTAAATTTTCGCCTCGCAACATAACTCCCAGTGCTCACGACATCTTTGTTCTGGCGCGGGTATGCTGTTATTAGGAAGGCTTCATCCTAGGGGTCATTCGAGACTGATTTTGTGTTCGTGCTTCTGTTTAGTTGGCAGTTCAAGCACTAAAAAATTTGGAGATAAACCATGGCATCACTCGTGGCACCAAAACTTCCCGAAGTTGAGTCCTTTCTGATGGAAGGTACCGTTCCCGGTGTTGTTGGTGGCGAAGATTGGTGCGGTTCGGGTGACACGACATTCCAATCTCGTGATCCAGGAAGCGGTGAGTTGCTTGCTGAAGTTCACGCCTACACGTCAGCTGATATAAATCGTAGTGTTGAGAAAGCGAATGAATCATTCAAGAAGTCGGGCTGGTCGACATTGGCTCCAAATGACCGAGCTGTGCGACTTCATCGGTTTGCAGACTTGGTAGAGCAGCAAAAGAAAGTCGTGTCTCAAATCGAGGCGATTGATGCAGGTAAATTACCCGCGCAAGCTCTGGGAGATGTTGAGAATTTTGTGGAATCAGTCCGGTTTTTTGCAGATATGGCGATGCATGTACAGCGTCGTAATCAACTCGCTGTAGCGGGGCATGAGGCATGGACACTCCGTAGCCCATGGGGAGCTTGTGGCTTTATCTTTCCATGGAATTTCCCAGTTTTGCTCATGGGATGGGGTATTGCACCTGCTTTGGCTGCAGGAAACACCGTGGTAGTGAAGCCTGCTGAAGACACACCTCTTTCATCAATCTATATCGCTCGTTTAGCTCGTGAAAGTGGCATGCCCGATGGTGTTGTAAATGTTGTTCCCGGTCTTGGTAGCGAAGCCGGAGCAGCTCTTTCAGCGAACCCCGGTATTCGGCGGATGTCGTTCACGGGTTCTCCCGAAGTGGGAAGGCTTGTTGGGGAGTCATGTGGTCGTAATCTTGTACCTGTCAAACTTGAGCTTGGCGGCAAGGGCGCGGCGGTAGTTTTTGAAGATGTCGATGTTGAAGCAACCGCTAAAAAACTTGTTGGGGCGATTACTTTCCATACCGGTCAGGTTTGCTGTGACGCCACTCGCTGGCTTATTCATCGATCAATATATGATGATTTTATTGATGCCTGCAGACAAGAAATGCAACGTGTCAAAGTCGGATATCAGCTTGACGGTAGCACTACAATGGGGCCTGTTGTTAATTCAAAACAAAGAGAGCGAGTATTGGATTACCTTGAAAAAGGTATCGCACAAGGTGCCGATATTGTAGTACCTGGAGGTCCGGCCGAAGTTGTTGGACGCAATGGTTTCTACGTAAAGCCATGTTTGTTGAGTGGATCACTTGATAATGTGGCCGCCAGAGAGGAAATATTTGGTCCGGTTGCATATATGACGACATTTGAGCAGGAGTCGGAGGCGATCTCGCTTGCGAATGACACCGACTATGGTCTTGCAAATAGTGTCTGGACCACTGATTTAGGGCGAGCAGCTCGGGTAGCTGAGTCTATGGTCGCTGGGAATAGTTGGATTAATTCTCACAATGTTTTTGCAAAAGGGGTGCCGTACGGTGGAATCCACAAGAGCGGTATGGGGGGAGGCGTCAATTCCATCGAAACCCTGTTTGATTATTGGCGAAGTCAGTCAATTGTCCGTCCGTTGTAAAAATGATTGAAAAAGTGAAAAAGCACGGTGAAGAAAATGTCACACAAGCTGGTGGGTATGACGTGTGAAAAAAGTTGATTGTATTATTGTAGGGGCCGGATTGTCAGGGCTTGCTTGTGCTCGAACACTTGTCGAGCAGTCCAAGTCTGTATTGATTCTTGAATCAACGGACAGCCCTGGTGGACGAGTTGGCACCGACACCGTCAATGGATTTCAGATTGATCGCGGCTTTCAGGTGTATTTGGACTCGTACGCTGAAGGGAAAAAATTTCTTGACTACCCATCCTTAAATTTTGGTGCTTTTGAGCCGGGGGCACTTGTGGCGCATCGTGGACGGTTACTTCCAATAAGTGATCCGTGGCGGCGACCTTACGCAGCCATTCGATCAGTGTTGTCAGGAGTCGTTGGTGTGCCGGACGGCTTACGTGTTGCCTATTTGCGGAACCAAGCTCTGGCTGGCGTGCGAAATGGGAAGATAGACCCGATTGGTATTTCCAACGACCAAGAAAAAACAACACGAGAGGAACTCGTTTCAAGGGGCTTCTCACCCGAGTTTATTCAATTGTTTTTCGAACCATTTTTCGGTGGCGTCTTTCTTGAAAGAAATCTGACGACAGCATCGCAGGTTTTTGAATTCACATTTGCGATGTTCTCTCTTGGTAGTGCGTGTCTTCCGGCTGGTGGCATGTCTGCTATTCCTCGGCAAATGGTTCAAAAGCTTCCCTTAGGTTGTTTAAAGACTCTTGCTCCTGTTACAAAAATCGTGAATGAGTCTGTTGGGGGGTGGGAAGTTGCAATTGATGATGGTCGGCGGTTATGTGCTGGGTCGGTTGTCATTTCAGCAGCTGCAGTTGAAAATAAACCACTTTTGCCAGAAGGTACCATCACAACGTGGACGCCCCCGGCATGGAAAAGCACTCGGCTTGTAGCTTTTGAATCTGATAAGAAACCCTCGTGTGATAAGACTCTTGTCGTCTCATCTGAACCGATTGAAGTGGGACCAATTGACAATCTTTCGACACCGTCTGCTGTTGCAGATGGTTATGCGCCAGAAGGCAAAAATCTTATTTACGTTTCAATAAGAGGCGATTGGAAAGGTAAAGACGAGTCGCTACCGGTTGCGATACGCAAGCAGGCTAGGGCTTGGTTCGGTGCCGAAGTCGAGCAGTGGAATCACGTGACAACAGTGTCAGTACCACACGCTTTGCCGGTTGAAACGCCAACGTCGAGGCGGCAAAGATTTCAATCAAATCGTCTCGCTCCTGGTCTATTTTTGTGCGGAGATCATCTTACGACTTCTTCTATCAATGGAGCGTTAGCTGCCGGACGTCTCGCTGCGGAAGAAGTTTTACGGTCGGCTTAGTATGGTGTTCACAAAATGGTTCCGTAGTGATTGATCTCGCACTGTTATCCTAAGATGTGGGAAATTTTCCCCGTGAGTCAGTCGCTACTGTATGGACGTATCGACAACTACCTTGTTTTCGTAGAGCAATCTAAAGAAAGAAGGGATGATAGATCAGGTGTCCGTTAGGAAATAATTTATTGATTTGGTTGATGTGTCGGGACATGAGCCGTTAAGTTGTCGGAGAAGAGTGCTTCGTGAAATCAACACGTCAGCGAACATATGAACCAGCACACTTGAACCGGTGTACTTGAACCAGTGCAGTTGAACAAGGTTATCCTTACGCTTGATAGCAGTCGTTCATCGTGCGTTTGTTATTTTTGCCTGCAGTCGTCCCGTTCCCAGGTGAACTGGCGTGGATAAACGATCAACAACTTTATAAGTAGAAGGTGAGTATGCTTCAACAGCTACATAAGCTTTTCAGTTGTACTGTTTCGGTTTTTACACAGCATCTTTACAAGTGTACGAACAGAGTCACTCGGCTTGCTTTATAAGAATCGCTTTGAATCACATCTGGAAGCGTTTGATGAGTGGTGACTAGAGGCGAGGATGAACAATATGGCGGGTTCATTCCGAAAGGAGAAGTCGTCTTAATCTTCTGAAAAATCTCTTGAAGTAGCCCAGATTCCT